>JBKJQU010000395.1:0-3726 GCA_046594995.1 Aestuariivirga sp. | reverse complement strand
TTATTCGCGTCCTGTCACCACGGCTTCCCCGGAAGCGCAATTGTGGTTCGACCGCGGCCTCATGTGGACTTACGGTTTCAATCACGACGAGGCCATCCGCTGTTTCCAAAAGGCCGTCGGGCATGATCCGTCATGCGCCATGGCGCAGTGGGGCATCGCCTATGCCGCGGGCCCCAATTACAACAAGCAATGGAAGGCGTTCGACGTTGTCGATCTCGAAGCGTCGCTGGCGCTTGCCCACGGCGCGGCCGCGAAGGCGCTGGCGCTCGCGCATCTGGCAAGCCCCGTCGAGCAGGCGATCATCGGGCCGCTGGCGAAGCGCTATCCAACGCGGGATGCCGCACTGGTAACGCCGGTGTGGAACGATGATTACGCCGCCGCCATGCGCGAGACCTGTCAGCAATTCGCAGACGATCTCGATGTCGCGGCACTCACCGCCGAGGCCCTGATGAACCGCGCGCCCTGGGCGCTCTGGGATATCGCGAAAGGCGTTCCCGCCGGGGCTTGCGACACGATCGAGGTCATGGAGCTGCTCGAGCGCGCCATGGCGCTGCCGGGCGGCATGCGGCATGCGGGCGTGCTTCACATGTATATCCACCTGATGGAAATGTCGCCCCATCCCGAGCGTGCGCTCAAAGCGTCTGACGCGCTGCGCAACCTCGTGCCGGATGCCGGTCATCTCTGCCACATGCCCACCCATATTGACGTGCTTTGCGGTCAATACAGGGACACGGTCGACAGCAATACGATCGCCATCACCGCCGACCGGAAATATCTGGCGCGTGAGGGTGCGGTGAATTTCTACTCGCTCTACCGCTGCCATGATTATCACTTCAAGATCTACGGCGCGATGTTCCTGGGCGATCCCGAAGCAGCACTCTCGGCTGCCGATGAGATGGTGGCAACGCTCCCGGAAGAACTGCTCCGCGTCGCCTCGCCACCGATGGCCGACTGGCTCGAAGGCTTCCTGCCGATGAAGATGCATGTGCTGATCCGCTTCGGCCGCTGGAACGATATCCTCGCGACTGAACTGCCGGAGAACCCGGAACTCTATTGCGTGACGACGGCGATGATTCACTACGCCAAGGCGGTCGCCCATGCCTCCACCGGCAATGTGCAGGCGGCGGAGGCGGAGGCCTCGCTCTTCGAGGCGGCGCGGGGACGGGTGCCGCCGACGCGCTATCTGTTCAACAATAGCTGCCTCGATATTCTCGCCGTCGCAGCTGAAATGATAGCGGGAGAAATCGAATACCGGAAAGGCAATTTCACCGCGGGTTTTGCGCGCCTGCGCCGTTCGGTCGAACTCGACGACACTCTCCCCTATGACGAGCCCTGGGGCTGGATGCAGCCGACACGCCACGCGCTCGGCGCGCTTCTGCTGGAGCAGGGTCATGTCGATGACGCCGCCGCCGTCTACCGCGCCGATCTCGGTTTCGACGCGGTCCTCAGCCGGCCATGCCAGCACCCGGACAATGTGTGGAGCCTGTTCGGTTACCACGCGTGTCTGGTGCGGTTGGGCCGCGAGGAGGAAGCCCGCATCATAAACCAGCGCCTCGATCTTGCGAAGGCGCGGGCTTCGATACCGGTCGAGGCCTCATGCTATTGCAGCCGCAGCGCAGGCGCCGCTGCCTGCTGCTGCGACTGAGGCTGATGCTTTCAGGCAATCACCTCAACTCCAACATCTGTCATCCCCGTGCTTGTCACGGGGACCCATCCATCCACGGTCGCTACGGATATTATGTATACGTGTTCGAAACAAAGCTGCGTGCTTGCTGCTGACAAGTTCTTGTCATTCGAAGTGCTAGCAGGAGCGCATGGAGATAGTACGGATATGAGCATTGCTGAGTTTGAGACCACATCAGTCAGGATGGAAAGGTACTTCTTGTTGCGCTTCCAGGCACCGATCGAAGATGTCGATCGTATCATGGAGCACGTCGTGAAAATCGCGCCGCTGGCGATGGGACATTATGACAGCAATGCATTTGAAGCTGCGCCGGGCGTCGAGCGCTATCGTCCACTTGAAGGTGCGGCAGCAGGCGCCGAGACAGGATTGCGCAAGCGGCCCGGTGTTGCCGAGGTAAGCTTCCAGCTAGAGATGAACCAGCCTCTGCTCGAGCAAGTGATCGAGGAAATTTTTCAGGTATCTTCCTATCAGGAGCCCAATATTACTGTTATCGAAATCCTTGCCAGCCGTTCAAAGGGTCTTGATGACAAATGCAACCCTCACCGCTGGTGGAATACGACCGGCGATTGGAAGAAAGCATAGTGCCGGATCACCAGTCCGAATATCGCCTCGGACTACTGCTCGTTACGCTGTCAGCCATTGTTTGGAGCACAGCGGGCCTGTTTACGCGGGCGATCACTGTTGATACTCCCACCATGCTATTCTGGCGTGGAGTGTTTGGTGCTCTTGGCATTGCTGCCTTTATACTCTGGCGCGGTGGGAGCGGAAGCTTTAAAAGGCTTTCCCTTTCGGCTTGGCTTTACGCGCTGGTTTCGGCAGCGGCCATGCTGTGTTTCATCGCGGCGCTCCGTCATACCAGCGTTGCGCATGTGGCGATCATCTATGCTGCTGTTCCGTTCATTGCCGGAGCGGCCGCTTGGCTGGCGATCGGCGAGAACATGACGCACCGTGCGATTTTTGCCTCGACCGCAGCGCTTGTGGGCGTGGCTGTCATGGTAGGTTTCGGAAAGGACGGCACGCTGTTTGGCGACGGGTTGGCGCTTTTGATGACTCTTGCCATGGCTTTGATGATGATCATTTCGCGTAAAGCCAAAGGCATTCCAATGCTGCCTGCAGCCGCTTTGTCCTCGTTGCTGAGTGCGCTGGCGGTTTTGCCGATGGCAAACATCACGTTTGTTCCGGCAAACGAGTGGTTGCTTCTCATCAGCTTTGGCCTTGTCAATTCGGCTCTGGGACTGGCGCTGTTCACGCTTGGCGCCCAGCGCCTGCCGCCCGCAGAAACGGGATTGATCGGCGCATTTGATGCGCCATTGGCGCCAATCTGGGTCTGGCTTCTGTTCTCCGAAACGCCTTCCACCGCAACCTTGCTGGGCGGTGCAGTCGTGTTTTCCGCTGTGCTCTATTATATGGTTGTGAGTTTCAGAATGGATGTCTCGCCGGCCTAATTCCCGCCCTCCAACAACCTTCTCGCAATCACCTGCGCCTGTATCTCTGCCGCACCTTCGAAGATGTTGAGGATTCTCGCATCGCACAGCACGCGGCTGATCTGGTATTCGAGCGCGAAGCCGTTGCCGCCGTGGATTTGAAGCGCGTTATCCGCGGCGGCCCATGCGACGCGCGCGCCCAGCAATTTCGCCATCCCCGCTTCAAGGTCGCAACGGCGGCCTGCATCCTTCTCGCGCGCGGCAAAGAGGGTCAGCTGGCGCGCCATCATCACTTCGGCGGCCATCAGCGCCAGCTTGTCGGCAATTCTCGGGAAGGCGATGATGGGTTTTCCAAACTGCGTGCGGTCCGTTGCATACTTCAGTCCAAGGTCCAGCGCGTTCTGCGCCACGCCAACCGCACGCGCCGCCGTCTGGATGCGCGCAGCCTCAAAGGTCTGCATCAGCTGCTTGAAGCCCTGGCCCTCGATGCCGCCCAGGAGGTTTTCGGCCTTCACCTCGAAATCCGCTTCGAGGATTTCGAGGTGAAGGCCGAAAATCTCCTGGGCGGCATCGAGGGCCAGGGCTTCAAGCAATTGATGCAGACCTTTGAGGCCGCGC
>JBKJQU010000352.1:0-3644 GCA_046594995.1 Aestuariivirga sp. | reverse complement strand
GCCGGCGATTCCGCCTCCGATGATGACGGCGGAGGCCTGTTTAGGAAGAAGCTGGTCTGAGGAAATTCGGTCGATAACGGGCAAGATCAGGCACTCACTGGAGAGGAACCACCTTGTATCCCGCGCCGCGGATCAATTCTACCAGACCTTGCTTGCCGGGCAGGTGCAATGCGCCAACTGCAAAGAAGGCATTGCCCTTTGCCAGCAGGTCTTCCGCACGGCGCATCATGGTGCGGTTGCGCTCCGTCATTTCGTCATCCAAGAATTTCGTGAGTTTCATATCCAACTCTTCAGGCGGACCGTACCCGCTTGCGAGTGGATCCACAGCCGCAATAAGTCGCTGACTGTAAAGACTGATGATGGTTTCGTATCCGTCTTCGGCGTCTATTTCAAGTTCCGCCGCGTTCAGCAGTTCCTCAACCTGAAGGTCGTAAGGCATATTTTCAAGCCGCTCGAAAAATTCCTCGATTGTTTCAAGTCCAACAACCGGAATGTTGTTCCTAACCGCCAACTCTGCCAGTGCTTCATCAAACAACTTTATGCCCGCATCCCTGCGCGCCTGTTCACATGGCAAATCATCAACGATCCCGGTAACCGCCCATGGCCTGTAACCGGAGATTCTTTTGATGATCTCTGGCGTCATATTGGGGTGGTTTTGGATCAGTGATTCTTTTGAGTCAGGTATGAAGTCCCAAAGTGTTTGGCCAGGCGGCAGATCGAGATTCTGTCGATAAAGAGTCGATGCGTGTGCGCGCTTCTCTTCATCAGCAATCTCTTCCACTTCGAGAGCTACGACTGCAGCTCCCAGGACTGCGTTTCGCGTGATATCCGACAGGAGAGTAACGCGAGGATCGGTGACGTGGGCAGTGCCCAACAGATAAGAAGACTTGGTGCCTTCACGATCAATCCGCCAGAATACTGCCTCGCCGTTCGACACTTTTTTTGCTTGTGCCAGAACAGAGTCGTATCGTCTGGGGTGCTCATTCTTGAGTTTGGCGAAGAGGTCGATGCCACCGCAAACCGGAGGACTCTGTGACCAAAGCTTGAACGCGCCAAACCCAATAGACACCACAACCAAGGCATAGAGCAGCCGTTTCATTGCCGGTCGTGAGTCATGAATTCGATGCGGGCGATGATAGGCACGGGGTCAAGCGCTCATTGAATGGCAGTCACCTTGTATCCTGCGCTGCGGATCAATTCCACCAGGCCTTGGCTGCCGGGTAGGTGCAATGCGCCCACTGCAATGAAGGCATCGCCCTTGGCCAGCAGCACCTCTGCGCGGCGCATCATGGTGCGGTTGCGCTTGATGGTGAGATCCTGCTCGACGAAGGCCATCATCTTCTCGCTCTCTGCATCGGAAGGCTCGAGCCGGAGGGTGAGCGGGATATAGCCGGTGATGAGGCGCTGGTCGTACAGGCTGATGAGGGTTTCGAAATAATCCTGCGTTTTGGTCCCGAGTTTCGCGACGGCGAGAAGGTATTTCACCTGCAGGTCGAGAGGCATGGCGGCAAAAACGGAAAGCTGCTCCTCGACGGTTTCCAGTCCGACGAGTGGCGTGCCGTGTTTCGTGGCTTCGGCGGCGATCATCATGTCAAGGGGCGCAAGTCCCGCCTGTTCGCGTGCCTGCTCGCAAGGCGGAATGGTGAGCATGGCAGCAACCACCCAGGGCTGGTAGCCAAAGATCGATTGCGCGGCATGTTTCGGGAGGTTGACGTTGTCACGGAGCAGGGGTTCATCGGCGTCGGGGATCAGGTCCCAGAGCGACTGGCCCGGCGGCAGCACCATGAGTTTCGCCTGCGCCATGACGGACAAGGCAAATTCCTGCTTGTCGCGAAGCTCCTTCAGTTCGAGGGCCACCGTGGCGGCGCCAGCAAGGGCATCCTCGATCATTGGCGACATTTCAGTGACGCGCGGATCGGTAACATGGGCGGTGCCAAACAGGAAGGAAGGTTCGATGCCGTCGCGCTCGATCCTCCAGAAGATGGTATCGCCATTTGGAACGGCGCGGGCCTCGGCCATCACGGCTGCATAATCGGCGGGGCGCGCGGTTTTCAGCTGTTCGAGAAGGTCGATGCCAGTGCAGGCGGGCGGTGCTTCCGCAAAGACGGGACCGAAGCTGACAAGCAAGGCAAATGCGGCGGCGGCGATGCGTTTCATGCGCGGGGGTGGGCCTTCCGGTATTGCTCGAGCAGATGCGTGCGGTTTACTTCGGTATAGATTTGCGTGCTGGACAAGCTGGCATGGCCCAGCAGTTCCTGGATCACGCGGAGATCGGCACCATTCGACAGGAGATGCGTGGCGAAGGAATGGCGGAGCGCATGGGGCGTGGCCGTATCGGGGAGGCCCAATGCGCCGCGCAGCCGCTCGATCAGAAGCTGGATGTTGCGGGCGTTCAGCGGGCCGCCCTTCACGCCCCGGAACATCGGCTGGTTGCCGTTGAGCGCAAAGGGGCAGAGTTCGAGATAGGTGGCGATGGCGGATTGGGCGGCGGGCAGGATCGGCACGATGCGGGTCTTGTTGCCCTTGCCGGTGATCGAGAGCGGCGAAGCATTCGCCTGTTTCGGCGTGAGGGAGAGGGCTTCCGAAATGCGCAGCCCGCAGGCGTAAAGCAGCGTCAGCACGGCCTGATCGCGTGCCAGCACCCATTTGGGTGTTTCATCCGTTGCCAGTGCATCGCCCTTTGCGACCTTTGTTGCGGCCTCGACAGACAAGGGCTTCGGCACGGAGTGGGGAAGCTTCGGCGACTGGATCGCCACGATGGCGGCGTTGCGGAAGAGCGTGTTGCGCTCGGCGAAGCGGTAGAAGGAGCGGAGCGAGGAGAGCTGGCGGGCCAGCGTGCGGCTTTCGGCACCTTGCCCACGGCGGCGGGCGAGGAAGGCGCGGAAATCCGACACGGTGAGGGTTTCGAGGTCGGCGATGGCGGCGGGGCCGCCCAGGTGATCGGCCATGAAGGCGGCAAACTGGCCGAGATCGCGGGCATAGGCTTCGAGCGTCAGGGCCGCCATGCGGCGCTCGGATTTCAGCGATGCGAGCCAAGCTTGAGCCGCTGCTGCGGCATCGGGTGCGAAGGTAAAGGCGAAATCGGACATGGCCGGGAGGTTAGGGGCGAATGGTTGAGGAAGGGTGGCTTCTCGTGCTTCGATTGTTAGATGTGGAGGCAGTGAACTGACATCCTCTCCGCTGTCATCCTCGGACTTGTCCCGAGGAGCCATTTTTCCACACGTGTGAGCGCTCGCAAGGTTGCACGATGGGTCCCCGCAACGAGTGCGGGGATGACAATAGTGGGGGAGTGCGGGGATGACAGTTAAAGGGAGAGTGCAGGTGTGACGATGGAGGGAAGAGCGGGGATGAATGTTAAAGGGGAAAGTGCGGGGATGACAGTTAAGGGGGAAGAGCGGGGATGACAGATGACAAGAAAGGATCATCTCAGAGCGTCTGGCCGGACTTCTTCCAGTCGGCCATGAACTGCTCGATGCCCTTGTCGGTCAAGGGGTGTTTGACGAGGCCCTTGATGACGGAGGCGGGGCAGGTTGCGACATCGGCACCGATCAAGGCCACCTGCTTCACATGCAGCGGGGTGCGGACCGAGGCGGCCAGAATCTCGGTGTCGAAGGCGTAGTTGTCATAGATCTGGCGAATTTCGC
>JBKJQU010000237.1:0-9570 GCA_046594995.1 Aestuariivirga sp. | reverse complement strand
GATCCGCGCCTGGGCGGGGTAAACGGGCAATATCCCCGGTTTTGACAAAGCAACCGCATTATACCGATTGAAACAACGGAGGCCCTGTAGCGGGACGGCGATCCTACTACAGAGCCTTCTGGAACAATCTTTGGGGGACAATTCCATTGCTACAAGCTGCTGGAGCGAGACTTGTTCCCAAGCCGCTCAACAATCGAGCAATTAAGTATGCGGAAAGACCACTGATCCTTCCTTCGCCAATGGCACGCCGTTTGCTCCGTAATCACCGCGAGCCTACGGCGAGTCGCATTTCAGCTATGGTCCCGGTCAGCCGAGCCTCAACACTGGCTGGGGCCATAGTGCCACCAAGAATCAGTTCAGTTCGATTTGCGTTGCCCCCTTATGCTATGCTCAATAGATGCCCGCGTATGTCGATCCTGTCAGTTTTCACGACGCGCCGCTGATGCTGAAGCGGATCGCAGAGGATGACTATGCAGTAATGATCAAGGATATGCGGGAGGGCCGAATCTTCGCAGGCTTGTCTCCCGGGATGGTCATGATGTGGACCTGGACCATCACCGGCCCCTAACCCACGATGAAACTCTAGCCTGTGCCGCGGAAGTTGCAAGTCCCGCCCTGATGCTGTGACCACTATAGGCAACGGGGTCAAGGCCGATGGAAGCGACCCGCTCTTTGACGATCAATGAGACTGCCTCCCCGGTCGATCGCTGGCTGAAGATGCTGCCATGACCATCCACCCCCCGGAAAAGCGGCCCAGTCTGAATCCCGGTGAGGGTCATCCAGCTTTCGAGAGCGGCAACCGGGCAGCAGCAGGTGTGTCCATGAGAGATGCCGAGCCTTCGGCCCTGCGCCGTCTGGTCAGTTTTACTGCGCCGCATGGTGACGACAATTCCTTCTGCTTATTAATTAAAGCGTCTACTTTGCAGGGCAACGGGCTTTGGCTTGAGATCATGCTTGTCGAATCTGGATACCATATTGCTGAGGTTCCGCTTAATTCGAGCAAAGAACGGCATACCTACTGGACGCTCACGGTCGAGTTCCAGAAATTCGCGTCCGCTATGGTCACGCTTGTCAGCCTTCATACCAGTAGCAGTCATATAGGCGCTCGAATACAGGTCGATAATCGGATGCATTTGATCCTCTCGATGTTTTTCGGTTCGATGGAATTTCGCGCTTTGGCTTTATTAAGAATGATACTTGTCTGCCGACGGTGCGACATGGTCATGAACTCTATGTGCAGCGTCCATGTATCTGTTAAAGTCGGCTAGGACGATGCACACGCTGCGATTGGCCCGAATGAGAAGTGCAAGCAGCGGGCGAAGTGTCGACGCCGAGGTTGTTTTAGCCATTTTGAGTGCAGATGCTGTCATTGGATCCTCCTGTCTTGATGGGACAAGATTGCCCTGATGACCGTGAAGCCAGCATAAGAAAGGCTTTCAACAATTGTAAATTTTGCGTAAAATTTGACGTGAAATCGGGATTTGCGAACCACATGGCTGCAACGCATCGGCTTGATCTGACGGGTGGCTTTCGGCTCCTGAGAGTGGGGGGAGACGAAATTCGGCTCTCCGGCAAGAAGGCCCGGGCACTTTTGGCCATCCTGGCGTTGTCACCAGGTTCATCGGCCAGCCGGGCTAAACTGAGGGGTCTTCTCTGGGGCGAGCGTGGCGAACAACAGGCGGCCGATAGTCTTCGACAACAACTCGCTCAACTGCGCAAGGAACTGGGTCCAGCAGCCAATGCAATTCTCGCAGTGCATGACGACCAGATTGGTCTTGTGGAAGAAGGAGTTGATATTGATGTGAAGACGTTCAAGGACGCAATAGCGCGTGGTGACGTCGCAGGGGCATCCCAGCGGTATCGTGGTCAACTGCTGGACGGCCTCGATCTCGGAGATCAAGTTTTTGAGGACTGGCTCTCTGTTCAACGCCGTGAATTCACAAATCTCATGATCGCGATATTGACACGCGCCATTGAACTGGAAAATGGCCTGACGCGAATTGCGCTTGCTCAACGGCTTGTCGATCTTGACCCACTCCGGGAGGCCTCGCATCAAATTCTGATCGCGTCGGCCATGGCAGCGGGAGAATCCGCATTGGCTCGTAAGCACTTCGAGGCTTGTGCGGCGATTTTCGAACGCGAATTGGGCATCAAGCCAGACCTGGCCACGGCTGCGCTTCTGGAGGAACCAGTTTCTACGCCACTGTCCCGCGCAGCACTTGCCAGTTTGCCATCCATTGCGGTACTGCCCTTCATAAATTTAAGTGAAAGTGCTGATCAGAAGTTCTTCAGCGAGGGTGTATCGGCTGATATAGCGACCGAACTGCATCGCTTCCGTAATGCGGTCGTCCGCGCAGTCACCTCCACTAAATTATCATCGGATGCTGATGCCCCATTGACACGCGGCAAGGCTCTAGGCGTGAACTTTGTTGTTGCTGGCAGCATCCGACGACTGGGGCGGCAATTGCGCATCAGTGTTCAATTGATCGACGTCGAGCTGGCTGTCCAAACATGGAGCGAACGGTTCGATGTTTCTGAAGAGGAGGTTTTCGATGTCCAGGACCGCATCGTGCAGTCGATATCTGCACAGCTAGCGAAGGGGATCAGGGGCGCGACAATATCTCGTTCCAAACGCAAGCCACCGCAGAATTTAGCTGCATACGAACTAGTACTACAGGCCGATGTGCTTCAACTCGGTGACTTGAAGAATGAGGCTGAGGCAGCGAAGTTATATCAACATGCAAGCGAAATAGACCCGACATATGGACGCGCCCACGCTGGCGTAGGCTTTGCTCTGGCATACAGTTGGCTGCGTGACTATGAATCATCAGCAACTGTACTGGAAGCCGCAGTGGAACGCACGCGTCAGGCAGTGGTTTTGGACGAAAGCGATACATTTTGCCATCTGTGGCATGCGCAAGTTTTGATGCTGCTTCGGCAGCATGATCTGGCACTGCACCACGTGCGCCGTGCACTTTCCCTGAATCCAAATGATCCCTTTGTACACGCTCACAATGGCATCATGCACGGTTTCCTCGGGAATTGGGGAAAAGCGCTTGAATGTTTTGATCAAGCATTGTTGCTGGACCCTCATTTTAATGAGAGCTGGTATTGGCGAGATCGTGGGGTAGTTCACTTCGTGGCGAAACAGTACGATTTAGCCATCGGCGCTTTTGTTCGCTCACCTACACAACAGGATTGGGTGGAGGCGTATCTTGCTGCCTGTTATGCCTATGGAGGTGATACAACCAGGGCCCAACGTCACGTCGCCAAAGCACTCGGTCTAGCGCCACAATTGACAATAGAGCGATTGGTAGAGCGAGAGCCTTACTGTAACAA
This sequence comes from Aestuariivirga sp., assembly GCA_046594995.1. Classification (GTDB taxonomy): domain Bacteria; phylum Pseudomonadota; class Alphaproteobacteria; order Rhizobiales; family Aestuariivirgaceae; genus Aestuariivirga. The sequence continues at coordinate 6,231 of JBKJQU010000237.1, read as the reverse complement.
CGGAGACAAGACCCATCTGTCAGATGGCTTGAAGCTTGCTGGGTTTCAATAGAGTCGTTCAATTGCTATCGTTGGAATTGACTGCATTTTAGTTCACTGATCAGACTTCGATAGTGTGCAGCGAGAATAAGCAAGCGCACTCTTGCAAGACTAAGGGCGTCACAACAGCGCCGCTGCCGCACTGTCTGCGAACAAGTTGCCGTCTCGAATGCAGCGATTTAGCATAGCGTCCGACCGGTGTCATGTTGTCTTGCGGATGGCCCATGACGTGACCCAACTCTGTACCGCCGATGTCGCAAGTCCCGCTCTGAGGCTATGTGCCCGTCAGTCTGCAACCGTCGCATGGACGCGAAGGGAGCCTGGACGCCGCCAAGGCCTCGTTCAACGCGAAGCTGGAGGCCTGGCAGTCCTGGGCGGAAGGGCTGGGGCACGATGTCGTGTGGCATGGTTAGACTTAGGATGGCTTGCGCAGTGTTATGCTATCTCCAAACGCCACCAGCATTTCATACACGAGCATGATCTGATCGGCATACTCGGGGGGCCGATTGCCAAGCATTTGTCAGCTTAGTGGATCTACATCCTTAGCCAATACCACCCTGCCGTCAGTCAGTGTATAGGTGTTTGCTCCGGCATCATAAGCTTTCGCACCAATTGATCGCATGAGGGCGGCACGCCGCACCTCCACCAGCCGCAACTGCAGCAGGGCGGCTTCCCGCTCCCTTGCCCGATGCCTCCGGCTGTTTCGCAACCGTAATGCATAAAGCGCTGCCGCTAAGGTGACACCGAGAATTGCGCCCCAAATCATTGTCAAGGCTCGACGGGCTTCAAGTCAGAGCTGTCGCCGCCCAGTACCCTGCCTTTGGGTTCCAACTCAGCAGTCATCATGCGGTTTCACCCCCTTTCCTTCAGACCCAGTTCCACCAGGCGGCGGATGGCTTCAGGGCGGGTGAGTTCTGTTTCCCTATCATCGATCCACCGATCAAGGGCTGTGAGCATTTCAGGTTGAAGACGGACTTGGATAGGAGTTCCCTTACCAGTCGGAGCCGGGCCTCGTTTTCGTGGATGCACAGTTTCTTGCTTTGCCATAAAAACTATGGTACCACAACAACAGGCCGGAAGGAAGGTTCAGTTCCATTCCGGCCCTAACCATCGTCAACCTAGTCAGGAGGTCGCCAAATGGCTGACAATCTCAATACCCCTTCTTTGCCTGAAATTAAACCGCTGTCACGCTGTCATGTGATGGCCGGATTGGTTACTGCTGCGGCAACAGGTGGAGCCACTTCCGCCGCCTTTGCCATCACCGAAACGCCTATTGTCGGAATTCCGACAATTACCGAATTCGCTGCACGCTGCCGGAAATGGCATTCCGCTTATGATGCCGTCCAACTGGCCTATGAGGAGTCGGGCAGACTTATTGACGAATTGGGAGGGTTCCCGGAGTTTCCGAGCGAGTTGCGGGAACCGTTGCGGGCCACTGACGGCACTGAGGAAAAGCCCGAAGATCAATACAGAAACGGAGACCCGTCACCGTGCTGGTCTGCTGGTTCAAGACATCATCAGGAGGGGCGGATTAGCGGTCTGTGAGGCAGAGCGAATAGGAAACCGACTAACTATTGTTCACGAAACCAAGCGACTTCCTGACAAGGAACTCCAGCGTGCGCAATACATGCTTCTTGTCGCCGAAGAGCATGAGCGCAAGCGCCGAGATTTTATGGATCAATGTCGCGCAATCGAAGATGTGCCGAATGACATGAGCAGGCAGGCCTGGAATGAGGCAAAGGCGTTATTTTCGACACCGGTGTATTGCATGGCATCGCTGGCACACAAGGTCGCAATTATCAGGCGGCTCGAATTGTTCGACAGTGACGGGGACAATGCAGAAGATTTGGCAATGTAAGGCTTGTTGTCGGACATCGAGGCCTTGACGGGACAGGCGCAGTCATGACCGGCAAACCTGAACAGGTGCCAACCTTACTTCGACCTTGAACCGATGCTGTATAATCTCAAGCATTCCATAAGGCTGATGACGGTGATGCTTGAGAAGGCATTGAACGACCCTGATAGCAACATTGATGCGGATGACTCGGAAGCTATTTTCCACGCTGCATACAATGTCAGGGCCCATGCAGATGAAACCCTAGAGCATTGGATCGAAGCACAAGCTGCCGACAGCCGGAAAACAGCAGCCTGACCATCTACCACCGCAACAGCAGCCCCGGATTGCCAGGCCGGGGCTTTAACATTGCAGGAAAGTCCTTGCCTGCTACGCGCCCTTGATCAGGCAGCCCACGGCGAGCACAACATACGCAATTGCCATCAGCCAGACCGAAGCAATCGGAATAATGGCAAAGCTACCCACGGCAGCCAGAGCGGCAAGAGCCGCAACAACGAGTGAAATCACGAAGATAATGGTCGTCGGTGCGCTGAGATTTGTTTTCATTTTGAGCTCCCCTGCCGATGATTCGGCGCACCACAGTACAGCGTAATGAGCAGTGAGGACCCCTCGCATCTGAGGGCAATCAAATCTCCCTCAGTGATTGCCAATGACCCCGAGGCACTTGTGAATTGGCTCAAATGACCCTTGTCCGTTAGGTAAGGCGATGACGGGGTCAAGCTTTGCCTTATTTGGACTGACATATAGTGGCATCCGAATGTACGAGAATCTTCTGAGCAGATGCCCTGCTGATTTAAAATGGAGTTCAAGACATGCTAAAATCTTTCCGCCTTCTCGGCGCTTTGTTCGCGGTGATCACCGTGTTTGCCGCCGGTTTCCAGAGCGCTTATGCTGACAGCGGCAAGATGACACTTACGGTCTACAAGGCCGGCTGGGTTCTCGGTGGTTCTGGCGGTAGCGGAAAGTTCACCTTTCGTGGCCGTACCTATCAGCTTGAAGTCGGCGGTATAGATTACGGACTGGTGTTTGGTGCTTCGAAGACGGTGCTAAATGGTCGGGTGAGCAACATCCGCCGCGCATCTGATGTAGAAGGCGTTTATGGTGCCCTCGGCGCAGGTCTTGCAGTCATTCGCGGTGAACGATCAATCGTTCTCAGAAATCAGAAGGGAGCGGTTCTGGAGCTCTCAGGTCGGCAGGTTGGGTTGATGGTGAATGTCGATCTGAGCGGGTTGGCCCTCAACATAAAATAGCGGTAGGAAACCACCGCAACAGCAGCCCGGCCTCGCAAGCCGGGGTTTTGCAATTTCACAGAGCGGCCCGGTTGTCATGCTTTCCAGTCAAACACCAAGTGAGAATTGCATACAGCTGAAATTGAAATCGACATTCCCGGTACGCAAAGCGCAGTCATCATGGCTTTGGCAGACGCCATTTGCAAAAGTCCAGTCTTGCCAATAATAGCAGTTTGCTCAATAGTCGGTCTCAACGGGTTCGGTTTTAGTGCGTAAATTTTTAGAATGAACTGACGGGAAGGGTGCCATGACGACAGAACCTATCTTCGCGTGGCCGGTGAAGACCCGCGAGCTGCATAACCATCATATGAATTCGACAGTGTGGAACGACTTCAAGTTCCGCGATAATGACATTGTGATTGCCACCTACGCCAAATCAGGCACCACCTGGATGCAGCAGATCGTCTCGCAGCTCGTGTTCAACGGGGTGGAGGGCGTTGACATTCACCGTATCTCGCCGTGGGTCGATCTGCGCATCATGCCGCCCGAGGCGATTGCGGGCCTGGAGCACATCCCGCACCGCCGCTTCGTCAAAACCCATTTGCCGGTCGATGCCCTGGTATTTTCGCCCGAAGCCAAATACATTTACATTGGCCGCGACGGGCGCGATGCCGTGTGGAGCATGTACAACCATCATGCCAACGCAAATGCGATGTGGTACGGCGCACTGAACGACACGCCGGGCCGGATCGGTCCGCCGATCGATCCACCGCCCGAATCGGTGCGCGACTATTTCCGCGATTGGTTGGCGAAGGATGGTTATCCCTTCTGGTCGTACTGGGAGAATGTGCGCACTTGGTGGGCGGTGCGCGATCTGCCCAACGTCAAGCTCATGCACTTCAATGATATGAAGGCAGACCTCGCCGGGTCGATCAAGAGCATCGGCGAGTTTCTCGGCATCACGCCCGATGCGGACACGTTGAAGAACATCGTCGCACACTGCGGATTCGACTACATGAAGGCGCACGCCGACAAGATGGCTCCCCTTGGCGGTGCCATGTGGAATGGTGGCGGCAAAACCTTTATCAACAAGGGGACGAATGGCCGCTGGGGCGATACGTTAACCGCCGAGGACAACGCCGCATACGAAGCCAAAGCCCGCGCTGAACTTGGTGACGATTGTGCCAGATGGCTGTCTCGCGGATAGAGTAAGAGCGCGACGAGGTCGATGACCTTCACGGCGGCTTTGAAGGTGGACGGCTTAGAGTCTGCCTTCTGAGCGGCGATCCGCAATGATGGCCCTGAGTTGACGCATCATCGGTCAACTCAGGGTTAAATCCTAATGTCACTCAAGACGTTGGAACACTATCGCCTGGCCTTATCGTCAAGCGCGTTTCGGATGCTGTCTTTTGCACCACCCACTGCGTTCTGAACCTTGCCAGCGGTCTTTTCTGCTTTACCCTCGGCTTGGGTCTTAGCGTCTCCAGTGAGCTTTCCAGCGACTTCCTTGATAGCGCCTTTGGCCTGCTTCGCTGAGCCCTTAATGCGGTCCTCGTCCATCATACTGCCTCCTGTATGAGCCTGCACCATGCAGACTCTGTACTAGGACAACGCAATACCCATGGCGTGCAGTTCCATTCGACATTTGGTCTTTTCCGAGCGCTGCTACTAAATCAATGAGCGGTGGCCCGCTCAACTATCCCCTCGATCACGTCGGCTACATTACCCAGCTCAATGGCACTTCGAGATAGACGCAACACAGCCAGTATGATAGACATAGAGTGTCTTGTAAGGCAGATCGTGGCAGATCGTGCTCAGTATTAAGGCACCTAGAAGAAAGCTCAGGAGGATAAAATGAAGAGGTCAGTCATGGCCGCCTTTGTCGCAGCCGTGCTTTTCGGAATGGCCGCCCCAGCGCAATACACCGTTCAGGCCGATGAAGTTCAAATCGATGCGGTGAGGAAGGCTCTCGAAAAATACAAGGACCCTTATGTTGCCGTCCGGGACCTGTAACTGTCAACGGTCGCATGCGTCCACTATGACGGATCAACTGAAGAGGGGCATCTCAATTACTCTAAGGGTGCCATGGGCATCCATTTCGTCAACCTGACGATTAAAGGGCCTCTCGATCCCATGAAGCCCAACGTCCTCATCTATGAACCGAAAGACGGCAAGCTCACTCTTGTTGCCGCCGAATGGCTTGTTCCACTTGCTGTCGCAAAAGAACGTCCAGAGCTGTTTGGTCAGAAGTTCCTTGGACCAATGGAAGGGCATGAACCCTTAATTCCCCGCGAGTTCTACCACTACGATCAGCATGTCTGGCTGTTCAAGGACAATCCAGAAGGAATGTTCAGTGCTACCAACCCTAACGTGTCTTGTGACGATGCGGAGTTTTCATTGCTTGAGAAACCTACCAAGCTGGTTGATGCCCAATAGCGGAATTCTTTTAAGCGGATATTTTCTCTGCCCGGGCTTGGGCCGGTCAGCCATGGCTTTGTGACAGACGGCTAGGAAGCAAATGAACACCTGTCGTCTGGCACCTTGAACCGCACAGGGATTGCCGGAGACTTGTTGGTTTAAGTTATGCGGCCATGGGGAAATTGTCCATGGCAGCGGTTGCTGCGTAGTAATTCGCCTCGGCTTCAGCAGGCGGGATGTTGCCGATGGGTTCGAGCAAGCGCCTGTGATTGAACCAGTCGACCCATTCCAGTGTTGCGAACTCGACGGCCTCGAAGGAACGCCAGGGTCCCCGCCTCTGGATCACTTCGGCCTTGTAGAGACCGTTGATCGTTTCGGCGAGCGCGTTGTCGTAGCTATCACCGACACTGCCGACCGAAGGCTCGATGCCAGCCTCGGCCAATCGCTAGATATACTTGATCGAGAGATATTGGGTAGACTCAAGCGGTCGTAGCAACAGGATTGTTTTACTGCTTCGCCAGGAATTGGTCGAGAACTTCTGCAGGTGTTTTCCAGCCGAGCGTTTTGCGCGGTCTGGTGTTGATAGAATGGGCCACGGCAGCGAGTTCTCGATCTGTGTGACGGCTTAAATCGGTTCCTTTGGGAAAGTACTGCCGCAGCAACCCATTCGTGTTTTCGTTGGATCCACGT
>JBKJQU010000173.1:0-2710 GCA_046594995.1 Aestuariivirga sp. | reverse complement strand
TGGTGATGTCGCGGAACATGATTCCGGGTTTCGGATAATCCGGAATAGTGCGGATATAGCGCTTAATGTCGAAGCCGTTGCGAAGGTCCATACGACAAAACCCGATTAGTCAAACTCGGCGGTCACATAGGCCTTCAGGTTTAAAGTGCTGCGATCCAAAGGCGGATTTCCCTCATCCCTGAAGTTTAATGTAACTTGCAGCAGGCCCCCATAAGTATTGTAAGTTACTTCATGAGCACGAAAACGCCACGTGTTGTCGGCGTCGACCATTATTCTCCATTTCAATCTTACTAATTTCGCGCCCTCCGGCAAATAGATCTGCGCTGCCCAGTATCCTGCCTCTTTTTGGGGTTCTAATGGTCTTGCGCATTCTTTTCTGCTAATGCACTTCTCTACTACTCCGTCGCCGTTCATCGTTCGATCCCATAAGTTGCTGCATTTAGACTTGCAGTGCAGAAGTAATCACACTTAAGGCCATTTGACCAGCGGCGGCATGGATGACAGAATCGACTCGACATTGCCGCCGGTTTTGAGGCCGAAGATGGTGCCGCGATCATGTAGCAGGTTATACTCCACATAGCGGCCCCGGCGGATCAACTGCTCTTCGCGGTCGGCCTCGGTGAAGGCCTTGGCCATGTTGCGGCGGACGAGTTCGGGATAAATTTTCAGGAAGGCGCGGCCCACGTCCTGCGTGAAGGCGAAGTCCGCATTCCAGTCGCCCGAATTGAAATGATCGTAGAAGATGCCGCCGATGCCGCGCGGCTCGTTGCGGTGTGGCAGCCAGAAATACTCGTCGCACCACTTCCTGAACTTGCCGTAGTCCGCCACCTGATGAGCATCACAGGCGCCCTTCATGGCGGCATGGAAGTCTAGCGAGTCCGGGTCTTCCTGCGTGCGCCGCCGGTCCAGAACGGGTGTCAGGTCGGCACCGCCGCCAAACCATGTTTTGGTCGTCACGATGAAGCGGGTGTTCATGTGGACGGCGGGAACGAAAGGGTTCCAGGGATGGATAATGAGCGAGATGCCGGAAGCCCAGAAGCAGGGATCGGTTTCGGCACCCGGAATCTGCTTGCGGAATTCCGGGCTGAATTCGCCATGGACGGTGGAACAATGGACGCCTGCCTTTTCGAACACCTTGCCGTGCAGCATCGACATGACGCCGCCGCCGCCGTCGGCCCGTTCCCAGGCCTTCCGCTCGAAGCGGGCGCCGCGCTCGATCTCCTCAAGACCAGCGCAGATCAGGTCGCGTAAATGTTCGAACCACTGGCGGGCTTCTGTCTGGTGTGAGGCAAGCAGGTCGGTCATGCTGGAAAACTCCTCAACTGACGCAATGCCTCACCCGTTACGATTGCGCAAGCCATCGCCACATTGAGAGAGCGCAAACCCGGCTTCATGGGTATCAGGATCCGGCCCTCGGCAGCTTCGTGGACGTCATCGGGAACGCCCGCACTTTCCCGCCCCATGAGGATGATGTCGTCCTGCCTGAAAGCGAAATCGGTATAGGGCAGGGCGGCTTTCGTCGTCACCAGCACACTGCGGCGGCCTGCGGTCGCTTCCCTGTAGGCGCTCCACGAGGCGTCGCTGACCAGGGCGGCACGGTCCAGATAATCCATTCCGGCGCGGCGGAAGCTGGAATCGCCCATCACGAAGCCCGCGGGCTCGATGATGCGGCAAGTGAGGCCGAAGCAGGCGCACATGCGCAGAATGGTCGCGGCATTGGGCGCGATATCGGGCTGGTAGAGCGCAATTTCGATCATGATTACGCTTCTTTAGCGGGTGAGCGGGCGCGGCGAAATTACCTGTTGCTGCGACACTTGATGGCTAGACTTCCAGAGTTTGCAATGCCAAAAGGTCGCGGGTTTGAGCGCCGGTGAACATCGCCCCGTATCTATCCACGGGCAGGCGCGGCAACAAAAGGGAACAATGGACGTGTCCACAGCGGAACATGCGGAAGTCAACCGGCGCGATTTTCTATATATCGCAACGGGTGCCGTCGGTGCCGTCGGCGCAGCGCTGACGGTCTGGCCATTTATCAACCAGATGAACCCTGACGCCTCGGTGCTGGCGCTCGCCTCGGTCGAAATCGACCTGGCGCCCATTGCTGTGGGCCAGGCCATCACCATCAAATGGCGCGGCAATCCCGTGTTCATCCGCCATCGCACGCCGGCCGAGATCGAAGCCGCCAAGGCCGTGAACATCGAGGAGCTTCCCGATCCGCTGGCGCGCAGCGCCAATGTGAAGGACGGCGAACCCGCCACCGATGTCAACCGTGTGGTTGGCGGCAAGGAAAACATCATCGTGATGATGGGCGTGTGCACCCATCTGGGCTGTGTGCCGATCGGCAACGAGGGCGATTATGCCGTCGTCGAAGGCGCTGCCAAGACCGGCGGCTGGTTCTGCCCCTGCCACGGTTCGCATTATGATACCGCAGGCCGCATCCGCAGGGGCCCGGCGCCTGAGAACCTTCCGGTTCCGCCCTACGCCTACATCAACGACACCAAGATCCGCATCGGTTAAGAAGGACATTTCGTCATGAGCGGACTCTCGAACTACAAGCCAAAGTCGGCGTTCGGCAGGTGGATGCATGAGCGCCTGCCCATCATGGAACTGGTGCAGGGCCAGGTGCTGGACTTTCCGACGCCCAAGAATCTCAATTACTTTTGGACCTTCGGTGGCATCCTCGCCGTGATGCTGGTTGTCCAGATCGTTA
>JBKJQU010000149.1:0-8258 GCA_046594995.1 Aestuariivirga sp. | reverse complement strand
GTATGAGGCCAAGATCACCCGCTGGGTGGAGGATGCCGTCTCCCATGGCGCGGAGCTTCTGGTGTTTCCGGAATATGGGTCGATGGAACTCTGCTCCATCGGTGGCCGCGGGCAGGATCTGTTCGGTTCGATCGATGCGGTGTCGGACCTCATTCCGGAGATCGACCGGGTGCATGGCGCGCTGGCGAAAAAGCACGGCGTCACCATCGTGGCGGGAAGTGCGCCGCAGCGGAGGCCCGACGGCCGCACAATGAATGTGGCGCATATCTTCGGCCCCAACGGCGCCAAGGCCCATTTCGACAAGATCATGCCAACGCCGTGGGAGCGCGATCCCTGGAAGATATCGGGCGGACGCGATCTCAAGGTGTTCGACATCGGCAAGGCCAGGGTGGGCCTGCTGATCTGCTACGACATCGAATTTCCGCTGCTGTCGCGCGCCCTTGCCGAGGCAGGTGCAGACGTGATCCTCGCGCCGTCCAATACCGAAACCGAGTGGGGCTATTGGCGTGTCCGTACCGGTGCTGTGGCGCGGGCGCTGGAAAATCAGGTCTATACCGTGCATTCCCCGGTGGTGGGCCTCGCGCCCTTCTGCGCGGCATGCCCCGCCAACACCGGTGCGGCCGGCATCTTCGCGCCCTCCGACAAGGGCTTTCCGCCGGGCGGTGTATTGGCGCTCGGCGAAATGAACGCCGCGCAATGGGTGTATTCCACAGTCGATCTCGACCTGATGAGCCAAGTGCGGCAGAGCGGCGGCGTGCAGACTTTCCGCCATTGGCCGGAGCAGCCGGGTGCTGGCCCGCTTCCCGCGGCTCAGGTGATCAATCTTACGGGTGCGGCCATATCCTGATGCTGAATTGCCTCTGCCGGAAAGGCCCCCGCGAGCATGCGCCGGGCGGCGAATGCCGCTTTGAGATCGGTGGCGTTGATGACGCCCAGGCGGAAGCCGCCCGGCGGCATGGGATGGTCCTCCACAGGCTTTTTCTCAAAGAAGGTGATCTGCAAGCTTTTCACATGCGGCATCGCACGGACCTTGGCCTGCAAATCCGGAGAAGGGTGCAGGAAGCGTTCGCCATGTACCCCAAAGAGGGGAACCGAATAGCCGTCACGCCGGCCGGCATCGGAAAAGTTCCAGCGCCGCTCTGCATATAGTCCGATCAAGGCTTCTACCCAGCCCTCGCCATAAAGATCGCACCATTGGTCGGCAAAACGCATATGCGTCTCGATGATGCGCCCGCCGATGGTTTCGAAATTCAGCATGCCGGAGTAGCCAGCCATATGGAGATCGATCCAGCGGGCAAGATACTCATCCAGTTCGGGAAGCGGCGCGGCGTGGATGGTCCAGTATTTGAACATGCCGCCAGTCCATGGCGCGCCCGTCGCATGCCGGTTCCAGACGAGGCGACCGTCGAGCACCGCGCAATCGGTTGAAACATGCGGGCCAACCAGCAGCTCCATCCACATATGGCCCGGCTGATACTGATGGTCCATCTGGGCAGCATCGGCGATCACGCAGCTGCCGATACCCATGCCCTTCAGGTTGGTGACGGGCTTCGAAAAGACGGGATAGCGATCCGGCATCACTCCATGCGGACCGCAAGCTATGCCTTGCGACCCCGCAACCCATAGCTTGTCGTAAACGTGGCGGTGCTGCGGATACAGCATCCAGCAATCCGGATCGTCCGTGGGAATCATGACGTCATCCGGGCAGGGAACGCCGTCGAAATACTGGAACCGCCAGGGATCACGCTCAAGTACGGGCATGCGACGAAACTAACACGCCCCAGCCATGAGGCAATGGCAGCAGGCGTTCTCCTACTGAATTTCCCAGGTGATGTTCACGTCGATCGACAGCAGCTGCTCTCCGCCTGCAATCGGCACATCGGCAGCCGCGGTTTCGGCAATCATTTTGCCGCGATAGGGCACAGGAGGCTCATAGCGAGTGCCTTCGCTGATCGACTGGACAGGCCCCAGCCCGACGTTCATCGCCTCGGCATAGAGCTTTGCCTTGCGGCTGGCATCCTGCGTAGCGAGCTTCCGGGCATTGTCCAGCGCGGCCTCGGGTTTTGAAACCTGGAACGTTATGCCCTGGATCTGGTTGGAGCCGGCCTGCACCAGCTTGTCAAGAAGGCCGCCCAGCGCCTCGATCTGACGCAGCGTGATCGTCACGTTGTTCGACACGTCGTAGCCCACAAGCTTCGGTGGCTGCGTGTTATTGTTATAATCATAGCGCGGCTGCACCATGAAGTTCAACGTTTGAATGTCCTTGGTCTCGACGCCGCCTGACTTCAACGCATCGAATACCGCATTCATGGATGCCGTATTGGCGGTCAACGCTTCGGAAGCGGTGTTGCCCTGACTGAGTACGCCGACAGTGATCGTTACCATGTCCGGCGCCATTCTCACTTCGCCATGGCCTGTCAGCGAAATGGTACGCGGTATCTTCATCTCCTCGGCGAAAGCGGGCGTGGCAAAAAGGGCAAATGTCAAAGCGGCGGCGGACAATATCGAACGCATCGTGAATTCTCCTTCAGGGCTTTCCGTCTTGACGCCCGATTGAGGCGGCGTTTTGACTGTCTGATGTTGCGCGCGTGTCAGCGGAACGGTGGCTCGTCGAAGCTTCTGAGCTTGCGCGAATGAAGCTGGCCGACGTTTCCCCGGAGCTGTTCAATGGTTTCGATGCCAATCATGAGATGCTCACCCACGGCGCGGTCGTAGAATGCATTTGCAGCACCCGGAAGCTTGATTTCACCATGCAGCGGCTTGTCGGAGATGCAGAGCAGCGTGCCATAGGGCACACGTAGCCGGTAACCTTGGGCGGCGAGTGTCCCCGATTCCATGTCGACTGCGATGGCGCGGGAGAGATTGATACGGCGGCGCTCCTGGCTCCAGCGCAGTTCCCAGTTCCGGTCGTCGTTGGTCACGACGGTTCCGGTGCGAAGCCGCTCCTTCAGCGCATCCCCGCGTTCGCCCGTAACGCGGGCCGCAGCTTCCTGCAAAGCCACCTGTACCTCGGCCAGTGCGGGGATGGGGATTTCCGGCGGAACGAGCGAATCGAGAATACGGTCCTGCCGCAGATATCCGTGGGCCAGCACGTAATCGCCAATCCTCTGGCTCTGGCGAAGCCCGCCGCAGTGACCAACCATCAGCCAGCAATGCGGGCGCAGCACGGCAAGATGGTCGGTAATGTTTTTGGCGTTCGAAGGGCCAACGCCGATGTTGATGAGCGTCACTCCGCCATGGCCATCGCCGCGCGCCAGATGATAGCCAGGCATCTGGTAGCGGTGCCAGAGCGAACCGCTCACCACGAGCGCTGTTTCAGTATCCGTCATGCCGCGGGTGATACGCCCGCCGCCGGGCAAATAGAGCACGGAGTAGGGGCTTGCACTCTTCAACTGTTCAAGGCTCCACTTCACGAACTGGTCGACATAGCGGTGATAGTTGGTGAGAAGGATCCACGGCTGCACGTTTCGCCAGTTGGTGCCGGTGTAGTGTTGCAACCTCTTCAACGAATAATCCACGCGCACGGCATCGAACAGGGCGAGCGGCAAGTCTTTCCCGGCTTCGTGATGCCACACGCCATCGGCTATCTCGTCGCCGACGAGAGCAAGTTTCGGGGCCGGGAAATGCAATGCCAGTTCGGCGGCAGTAACGTCATTGCGGCCGAGATCGTCACCCTGCTCAAGAACATAGGGGTAGGGGATTTCCTGGTCCGAGGGATGCACCTCAACCGTCGCGCCGTAGTCGCGCACGAGGTATTTCAGCTGTTCCGTCAGGTAGCGCCGAAAGTGATCGGGGTGGGTCACTGTCGTCGAATAGGTTCCCGGACCCTGGAATTTCGCGAAGGCCCGGGCGATACGCGGCTGAAGACCATTCGCGGTATAGGTGACCCGGAGCTCCGGGTAGCAAAAGCTGCGGCGTTCCTCGCGCGAAGGGGAAACGCGGGTATCGAAATAGCGCTCAAGGCAGGCTTTGAGGCTGCTCGTGGCCTGTGTATGGAGGGTGATCAGCTGGTCTACGGCAGCTTCAGGGGCGAGGTCATGGGTCATGCAAGCGAGGCTATAGCATACGCCCGCGATTTGATGTAGCCATCGCCCGCGTGGGGCCCGTAGCTCAATGGTTAGAGCTGACGGCTCATAACCGTCTGGTTCCAGGTTCGAGTCCTGGCGGGCCCACCACTAAGTCTGGTCTCCACTGGCAATTCGTGCTGGCCTCCCGGAACCACCCCTTTTGCGGGCCTATTGGGCCTGTTTACGCTGACGGTCTGGTACTGAGACGCCTTGCAGACGGCTGATGTATGCGGATATGGTGGTTTTTCTCCGTTGGCGATTTCCGGCTCCAGAAGCTCCGTGGGATAGATCGCCACGCGCGAGAAAACGGTTCGCTGATGTTGGTATATGATGGACGTGGCATGTTCGAAGACCGCATCCATTGTGTGCTTTGATGGGTGTTCCGGGGGGCAGTGGCAATGGCGTATGCATCGCCGGTCAGGCTGGCCTACCGAATTGCGGCTGCTGGGAAGCCTAAGACTTTACGCTGTTGTTCCCAGTCTGAAGGCAGGCTTTCGCACCGGGTCAACCGCTTGACGGTGAGATCAACCGGTTGCCTGCCGGCCATAATGGCCGCGACAATGTCAGGAGCCAGGAATGCCAAGGGAAGCAGACGGCTGACCTCGTTGGCGGCAAGACCCCGTTCGCGGGCGATATCACTGATGCTTGATTTGCGGCCGGAGGCCAGTTCCTGGAACCAAGCATGCGCATTGGCGATGGTGGCGATGAGGATGGGATCGATTGTTTTGATCTGCTGATGATCGCCGACGATCAGCTTTGCTTCGACACCGCGCCGCCGCAGGGAGAAGGGGACAATGATCTCATGAGGATCCATATTTGAATCATCCTGCATCGCATCACGGTTTGCCATGCCAATTGTCTGCAGGAGTACACCGCGTCTGATCTGTAGAACCAACGTGCCGCTTGCAATGGTGATGCGGGTCACCAGTGGCGCGATTAGATTGCGGTTTTCCAGTGATGTTGATTGTTGAATCTTTTCAGTCAATTGCCGGAAGGTGCTAAGAGACTGATTCAATGTCGTGGCAACGAGGTTGTAGTCGCCGATCATTGTCATCAACTCTCTCGGATTCGTGAGCAAGGCCACCAGCGCGGAGATAACCACGCGCTCGATCTCAAGAGCTGGAAGGCGCCAGCCGGTGGGATCATCGGAACTGCCTTCAATCAGCCGCCGCGAGACATAGTAGCGGTAGCGGCGTCCTTGCTTGGTGGCATGGGATGGCGTCAGCCGGTCACCGGTCTCGTCGAACAGGAGGCCAGTCAGCAGGGAGGAATCTCCTGCAGCCGATGCCGATCTGTCACCGGAGTTTCCTGCGTTCAGCTTGGCCTGAACGGCATCCCATAATTCGCGCGGTACAATTCCGACTTGCTCGCCGGGATAGACATTGCCCTTGTGGGTAACCTCGCCGATGTAGGCGCGGTAGTTCAGCAGGGCATGGAGATTGCCCCGCGAGAAGGACCTGCCACCGGACCGGATGCTGCCGTCGTTCCGATTCCGGATCTTGGTGGTAATCGTCTCGGACCGGGCCCAGGCTGCCAGTGCCTTGGTAGAACAAAGGTTGAGATAGGCTTCGAAAAGCCGCCGCACTGTTTGAGCCTCGGCTTCGTTGACCACCAGCTTCTTGTCCTTGACATCGTATCCAAGTGGCGGTGGCCCTCCCATCCACATGCCCTTCTTCCGCGACGCCGCGATCTTGTCGCGGATGCGTTCCGCCGTGACCTCACGCTCGAACTGGGCAAAAGACAGCAGGACATTGAGGGTCAATCGTCCCATGGATGTCGTGGTGTTGAACTGCTGGGTGATGGAAACGAAGGACACACCCTTGGCATCGAACACCTCAACCATCTTGGCGAAGTCGGCGAGGGACCGGGTGAGGCGGTCGATCTTGTAGACCACAATGACATCGACAAGGCCGGCGCTGACGTCCTGCATCAAGGCCTGCAGGGCAGGGCGGTCCATCGACCCGCCGGAGAAGCCGCCATCATCGTAGGCCTTCCGAACAAGTTGCCAGCCCTCATGGCGCTGGCTGACTATGAAGGCCTCACAAGCCTCCCGCTGGGCATCCAGCGAGTTGAAGGCCTGATCCAGTCCTTCCTCGGTAGACTTGCGGGTATAGATGGCGCAGCGGCGACGGGTCATGCGAGACCAAAGAAACGCGGACCGGACCAGCGGCTCCCGGTGATGGTGGAGGCGATCGCCGACAGAGATCTGTAGGTCTTTCCCTGCCAGACAAATCCCTTGTCCACGACCTCGACGACGTGGCTCTTGCCATTCCACTCCCGGACGAACCGCGTGCCAAGACGGGGTGCTGCTCGCGGACGGGCCGAACTGTTCCTATGGGTGGAGATTGGATTGTTTTTAAATGACTGGGATGGATGCCGCGGGCCAGTCGACTCGGCCAATCGCAAAAGCTCTTTTTCGGATCGTCTTGAAAGTCCACCGTGGCATTCGATCTGCACCGCATAGGCGATGGCATAGACCAACAGCCTGGTGCTGATCGCCTTGGGTGCTGTGTTGTCATAGTGCTCAGACCACTTGTCGATAGGATCCCCGCGTGAAAGCGCGGGGATGCTGTTGACCAGGTCGGCGATCATTGTTGGGTTTCTAGGTGCGGCGAGGTTCATGGCACGGTTCCTCAACCGGCAATCTTGTAGCGGCGCTCGCCGTCAACAAGCTCACTGGCAATCTCGCGGCCCAGCTTCTTCTTTATTGTCCCCGACAGAAAGCCTCGCACGCTGTGGTGCTGCCACCCGGTCGAGGCTGCCATCTCCGTGACGGTCGCCCCATTCTTCGTCTCGAGCATGGCGATAACGGAAGCGGATTTGGTGGTCCGTTTGCTGTCGATCACGGCACCAGGCGGCTTTGCCTCTTCAACCCATTGAGCTTTGCGGCTGTCTTCCTAGCTGGCTTGGTCATGTTCTTATCCCTTGCTGGACGAAGGGCATCAACGCCCCTCACCACCGCAAGCCCGCGAATTGGCGGGCATATCAGGGAATTCAATCCGGGGTCTATTTCCGGGGTCCTCAGGAAGTCGGCGTCATGAACTGAAGTCAGTACCGCTTCCTTCCCAGGCGAAGTCCAGCGGAACCTTGCGATGCATTGATGGCGTCCCAGCTCCCCGCGTTATTAAAGTCTTTCATCGAAAAGGGTGCGGTGCAGCGGCTCAACGACGCCGTTGGGCGGTCGTCCCAGGAAAAGAATTTCGGCAGTGCAGAGCGCTTGAATGGCATTCAAGAGGTCGGCGGTTCGATTCCGCCTGGCTCCACCATCAAAATCAAATACTTAGCTGATAATCTTTCAACGTAGTTTTTGTCCTAGCAACCAATTAGCAACCAACTGGGCTAATGTGGGTGGCAATTTTGCATGTCCGCAGCAAAAGCCGGACGGGCGGAAGATCATCGCCGGATGAGCAACGGGGAACTGGCGCATCACGGCCTTGGCCTGTCGCTGGCGCACCCTGTCAGCCGCCAATGGAAGGGCTCCGGAAGTGACAACAGTCGCCGCGCAAGGTTATTAGCGTTGAAGTTGACTCAGCATAGACCTTGTTGCTGGTGGCTCCCTGTGATTTGTTCTGATTCATGACTGATGCTCCCCTCAAAATTAACCGCGCTCCGGTTCTCACCCTCTGGGCTGCGACCGTTGCGCAGCGTATGGGTTTTGACCACGATGAGGCCCTGACCTTGGGCCGTGCAGTGGCCGGGATGAATGCGTACTCCAAAGGCAGGCGCCTTGGGGTTTTTCTGCCGACAGCAGAAAGCTTGCGGGAATTGCGGCATGACCAGCCCAAAAGTCGCTTCGATGTTAAACTGTTACATCGGGCAGTTCCCGCCATTGTTACGCCTGAGGGCGTCCGTGCATTGGACAAGGGCAAGCCTACCAATCCAGCCAGCATCGAGAAGTATCTTGCAGCCAAGTTTGGAGCGCATCTTGAGCTAGCCGAGCGTGCCATGGCCGATTTGGCCTTGGATTATTCCCCGACCGAATTGGCAGAGGTCGGATATGCTCTTTATGAACAGTTCCGCCCTGCTGTTCCAGACGGCGTAAAGGGCTGGGGTGCCAAGGGTACGCTTGACCTCTCGACAATCCGAACATCTCGGCAGAGATGAATCTACTGCGGCACCGGTGGACCGACATTGCGGTTCGCATACAGGGCAATGCCGGGCTTGGGTCAAATGGCTTTAAGCAGGAAAAAT
>JBKJQU010000153.1:0-13695 GCA_046594995.1 Aestuariivirga sp. | reverse complement strand
GGAGCTCAGATCGCGCAGTCTGTGACAGGCTGACCATGTCAGTCGCAAGGTCTCCTTGGCGCTGGCCAGTCCAGATTATTGATGAGAAGGCCAGAGAGATTTGTGGCGGGGAAACGGCTCCGCTTGCAAGTCCAAGCGCAGGATTGCGTTGTCTTGTTGGGTAAGCAGTTGCAGCCTGGGTACTATGATTGTTGCCAGACTGTGCTAAGTATTCAGGGCCACGGTTCGATTTTTGGAGCCCAGAACATGCCCAACTCTTCAGACGATGATGGATTGGCCAATATTCTAATGGTCAATACAGCCTTGGATACGGTTAACCTCAAACTGGATGTCGCACAGTCAAAAGAACTCGCCTATCACAAGAAGCACTTGCAAGCGCTTTGGCGCCACGTACAGCGCCTGGAGCGCGTCCTGGAAGTCGGCGAGGGCTCAGTCACGTTGAAGACTGGTGATGCAGTTCTCAGTCTTAAGAAAGACGGAACGATTACGCTAAAGGGCAGAAACATCAAAATTGAGGGTTGGGGTTCAATCGAAATCAAGGCTGGGTCAAACGTTACTATAAAAGGCGCGAAGATCTTGCAGAATTGACGCCTGCGATGATTCAGGCTGCCTGGTCAAGAGCACCTGCTTTAGATATCGAACGGCACGAAAGAACAGTTAACGCCACCCGCCGCTTCGCGCGATAAATTCTACATTCGTCAACTTGCTCAAGTTACTTCCTCGACGAAGGAGTAACTTATTCGTTTTGCGGCGTTAATTTTCAAGTTCCATATTCATTTACGAAAATTTCGTTTACGAAAAGAGCGCGCCTTTCCTTGGCCTGAAGTGCCTCCGGTTTTTTCACCCGCTGCAAGTGGTGCCGATCCTTCCAATCCCGGCGCCGGCCATTAGGTGCTTCACGAAAAAACCTCATGCATAGAATGCCGGCTTCCCGATCTGCAGCACGGCCACCGTCTTGCCGGTGTTGAGCGCCTCGACGCCGGCCACTGCAACTACTGTTGAGCAGTATCCATCCCAGGCGGAGGCACCGATGTTGGGCTTGCCCGTGGCGATGGATTTCACCCAGGCCAAGTTCTGCTTTCGGTAGGCCTCGAAGAAGCGCGGCCGCCAGTCCGCCGGATAGACGTTGAATTGCCGGAGGCCGAGATTGACGTCGGCATGAACGGGCGCACGCAGGAACGCCGTGCCCTTTTCGCCAACGAGTTCGCCCCGCACGTCATAGCCGTAGGTGGCGCTGATATTGACCTCGATGTTCACGAGGTGTCCATCGACCGTTTCGAGCACCATGAAGACTGGCGCCGCCGCACCGCCCGCAGGCGGGCGGAAGACACTGATCGTCCGGATGTCTGTGTCGAGCATCCAGCGCGCCACGTCAAACTCATGGGGTGCCGAATTGCAGATCGCCATCTCGGCGCGGAAATCATAGGCCGGCGAGACGTTGCGGTGGAAGCAGTGGAACATCAGCGCGCGGCCCAGTTCGCCTCGCGTGAGCAGCGACTTGATTTCCGCGTAGGAGGGATCGAAACGCCGCATGAAGCCGATCTGGACGAGGTGCTTGCCCTTCTTCTCTTCGGCAGCAAGCACGGCAAGGCATTCGGCCACATCCTGCGAGAGAGGCTTCTCGCACAGCACCGGCTTTCCCGCCGCGATGCAGGCAAGCGTCAAGGGCGCATGAAACGGGTCGGGCGCGGCGATGACCACGGCATCAACCGCGCTGTCGGCGATGACGGATTGCGGATCGCTGGCGATGTTCCTTGCACCCGTGGCCTCCGCAGCGGCGCGCGCGCGGTTCTGGTCCGCATCGCAGATCACCTGCAAGGTGACGCCGGGAACCTCTTCCGCGAAAATCCGCGCGTGATCTGCCCCCATGATGCCGGCGCCGATGAGCCCAATCCGAAGTGTCATGTCCTATCTCCGTCAAACAGTGGATGCGTCGTGAAAGTCTCGCCTCCGGGGCGGAGGCGCCCCTCAGATCGCAATATGGACGCGGCCATTATCGAGCCGCACGGAATAGGTTTTCAGGTTGACGCAGACAGGAGCGCCCCGCGCCTGACCGGTCTTGTAATTGAAGCGGCCATTGTGCTTGGGGCACTCGATGATGTCGTCCATGACGAGGCCATCCGCGAGGTGGATTTGCTCATGCGTGCACAGGCCGCCGGTGGCGAAGTATTGGTCATCCGGGCTGCGATAGATCGCATAGGTCTTGCCCGCATGATCGAAGCGGATGACATCCTCATTCGCGATATCTCCCGCACCACATGCATCAATCCAGTCCGCCACGGTGTTGCTCCTTCTTCGACGTGCCAGCCTCTTCTATCCCGGCTTTCAACTGGTTTCATCAAGTGTTGCTGATGCCCGTGCGCTAGAGTAACCGGCGGTCAATTGACCGCCGATGAATTGCTCGAAAGCCTTGAGTCTGGCTCATTTTTTCGCGTCACAAGTGATCCCACTCGCTCGCTTAATGCGCCAGACTGTGGCGCTCGTAACCGCAGCGCAAATGCCTGCGCGCACAGCGGTACAACCGAACCCAACTTGGAGATGTAAATGAAACCGCTCAATTTTAACATATTTATTGTCGGTATCTTCCTGACTTTCGGTCCACCCTGAAACACCGCTTTTGGAGTTTGCCATGTTTCATGGGTTTCGGACGTCTTGCAGAACTTCGGTCTTCCTGCTGCTGCGTGATGTGGCGGGACAGATGCCGATCATCCTCTCCATCGCAGCCATACCCTTGCTCGGCACCGTCGGGCTAGCGGTCGATTATCACCGGGCTAGCAGCGCGGCTTCCGAACTCCAGGGTCTTGCAGATGCCGCATCACTGGCCGCTGCCGCCACGACCAATCTTTCAGGCACAACCACGCAGCAGCGCGTGGCGCGTGGAGTGCAAGCAACAACATTCCTGAACACCGCCTTCACACAGCTGAAGGATGTGGAAGTCGTTGGCGAACCAACCGTCACGGTGAATGAATCAACCGTCAAGGTCACCATCCACGCGAAAGTCGGCGGCACCTTCATTAATGTGCTGAAAGCCCTTCCCGGCCACAAGTCGGACGATCTCGACAGCAACATTACCGTCAACTCCACTGCGAATTATGCCGCGCGCTTCGCTTGCCTCCTTGCGCTGAACCCAACGGCACCCGATGCGCTGGCACTTCAGGGGCGCGCTGGCATCATGGCCAGCAACTGCAATATCCAGGTGAACTCGACGAGCACCGACAGCATGAGCACAAGGGGCCGTTCGTCGGTTACAGCCATGAAGATCTGCACATCCGGAAACTACACAGGCTCCGGCTTCACGCCCAGCCCGAAGACCAGCTGCAATCCCATGCCGGATCCTTATGCCGCCTCGTTCAAGGCCGATTTCGATTCCGTCTATCCCTCGGCCCCGGTGCGCTCCGCGTCCCGGCTGCAATTGCCGACGGGCACCACAAATCTTCAGCCCGGCATCTATGTCGGTGGAATCAAGGCCAACAGTGCCTCGGTGGCCGAACTGAGCCCCGGCACGTACTTCATGCGCGACGGTTCTCTTGAAATCCGCTCGGGCGGAACGATCAGGGGAACAGGCGTGACGATCATCTTCGTCGGCAACACATCCGCCTACCTCGACTTGAGCGGCGGCGGGAACGTGGAAATCAAGGCTCCGGCCACGGCCCCCTTTGCAGGCATGACGATTGCCGCACATCCGTCGGTGATCCCATCGAGGGACAACAAGGTGACCGGGGGCGGCACGGTCATTCTCGAAGGCGTAGTCTACTTCCCGAAGCAGACGCTTGCCATTATGGGCAATGGAGACATCAGCGTGGGAACGCGGCAGTTCTCCATGGTCGCCGACAAATTCTCGATCAATGGCACGGGCGATCTCAACATTACGCAAAGTGCGGATCACTCGGGCGCGGGCCTTCCTCCGCTCGCCTCGCGCTCGAGCGAAGTGGTTCCGGTGAGCCTCGCGAAGTGAGGCTTCACCTCGAACAATAATAGGCGGCCCAGACGAGTGCCGGCTGCAGGGCAAGCCTCGGAGCATGATACCACCAGCCCAGTCCGCCATCCGCACTGGCGAAGTCCTGCATGGCATGGTTGATGTTCGCGGGAAAAACGCAGACGGCATAGGCAGCAAATGCAAGACCCGCAATCCTGCGGAATCGCTGCGACATGAGAGCCACGGCGCCCAGGATTTCAAGGATGCCGGTCAACGCGATGACCAGTGCAGGATAGGGCACCCATCCGGGCGTAATGGTCAGGAACGGTTCTGGCATCACAAGGTGCAGCACACCCGCGACAAGATACAGCCCGGCAAGGCCCCGGCGCAGCATCTGTCTGAGGCGTTGAGAGCTTGCGGCATTTCCAGCGGACATCGGATGCACTAGACGCCGGGAGTAACCTTTGAGGCAAAGGAATTCTGAAACCTCCCGATACCACTGAGCCCTGCCTTCCTTTGCCCCGTCATTCCTGCTATCGCCTGCACCAACCCCCGTATTTCAAGGATCATTGCCCCAGTGTCTTCTCCAGTTCTGACTGTCATGATGGCCGCCGTCCGCAAGGCCGCGCGCGGTGTGCAGCGCGACTATGGCGAGCTTGCCAATCTCCAGGTTTCGTTGAAGGCGCCGGGAGACTATGTCACCGCCGCCGACAAGAAGTGCGACAAGGTGCTGCGCGAGGAGCTGGCCAAGGCGCGGCCGGGCTATTCCTTCCTCACCGAGGAATTCGGCGCGGTGAAAGGCACCGACCCCGATCACCGCTTCATCATCGATCCCATCGACGGCACCATGAACTTCATGCACTCCATTCCTCACTTTGCGATCACCATCGCGCTGGAGCGGAAGGATGAACTGGTGGCGGCGATCACCTATAATCCGGTATCGGATGAAATGTTCTTGGCGGAAAAGGGCGGCGGCGCCTTTCTCAACAACAAGCGCCTGCGCATCGCCCAGCGCCGCGACATTCACGAGACGGTGGTAAGTTACGAGATGCCACACCGCGGCGGCAAGGATCACGCGCTGTCGCGCGCTGAACTCTCGGTCTTGCAGGGCAAGGTCGTTGGCATCCGTGGGCCGGGTTCGGCGGCCTTGTCGCTGGCCTATGTGGCAGCGGGCCGCTACGACGCCATGGTCTGCCGCAACCTCAATTCATGGGACATCGCGGCAGGCATCCTGCTGGTTCGTGAAGCGGGCGGCTTCGTTGCCGATCCCGACGGCGAGAAGAACCCGATGGAGACCGGCAACATCCTCGCCACCAACGCCGATCTTCTGCCGCAATACAGGGACGCGCTGAAAAAGGCCCGCGAGGCCGCTTGAAGCAACTGCACCCGCCACAGGAGATCTGACGTCATGACCGAGCTCAACTGGAAATCGGCGGCCAAGCTGGTCAAAGGTTATGCGCAGAAGAAGTTCTCGCCGGTCGAAGTGGCGAAAGCCTGCCTCGCGCAGATGGAGCGGCACGAGAAATCGCTCAACGCCATGGTGGAAATCCGTAACCATGAAGCCCTTGCCATGGCCAAAGCCAGCGAGAAGCGCTGGCTGACGGGCGAGCCGCAAGGCCCGGTCGATGGTGTGCCCACACTGATCAAGGATCTGCTTCTGGTGCGCGGCTGGCCCACACTGCGCGGCTCGCGAACCGTCAGCCCCGATCAGGCCTGGGACCAGGATGCGCCGAGCGTGGCACGGCTGCGGGAATCGGGCGCGGTGTTCCTAGGCTCCACCACGACGCCCGAGTTCGGCTGGAAGGGCGTCACTGATTCACCCTTGACCGGCATTACCCGCAACCCGTGGGACGTGACGAAGACGCCCGGCGGCTCGTCGGGCGGTTCATCCGCAGCGGCTGCTGCCGGCTACGCACCCTTGACGCTCGGCACCGATGGCGGCGGCTCGATCCGCATCCCCGCGGGCTTTACCGGCATCTTCGGCCACAAGCCGTCCTTCGGCCGCGTTCCGGCCTGGCCCCTGTCGCCCTTCGGCACGGTCGCCCATGTCGGCCCGATGACGCGGACCGTCGAGGATGCCGCGCTGATGCTCAACGTCATTTCGCTGCCCGATGCGAGGGACTGGCATTCCCTGCCCTATGATGGCGCCGACTACACCGAAAAGCTGGGCAAGAAGCTGAAAGGGCTCCTCATCGCCTACAGCCCGACGCTGGGCTATGTGAAGGTCGATCCCGAAATCGCCACTGCGGTTGCATGGGCCGTGAAGGTTCTGGAACAGCTGGGCGCCAGCGTGGAAGAAATCGACCCCGGTTTCGAGGATCCCGCACCCTGCTTCCGCATCCTCTGGTGGGCCGGTGCCCGCGCGGCGCTGGGTCAGCTTTCGGCAGACAAAAAGAAGCTGCTCGACCCGAACCTCGCCGATGTGGTCGAACAATCGATGTCGATCGGCCTCGACGACTATCAGGACGCCGTGAAGCAGCGCGGGCTGCTCGGCGCCAGGATGCGCCAGTTCATGGAGCGCTACGACCTGCTGGTGACGCCAACATTGCCTATTCCCGCTTTCGAGGCCGGAAAGCTCTCGCCCGCCGAGATCGATGGCAATGGCAAGTGGGTGAACTGGACGCCGTTCAGCTATCCCTTCAACCTCACTCAGCAGCCTGCGGCAAGCGTGCCTTGCGGCTTCACCTCAGCGGGTCTGCCGGCTGGCCTGCATATCGTGGGCCGCATGTTCGACGACAAAACCGTGCTGCGCGCCGCGCACGCCTATGAACGCGCAACGGTGTGGCATAAGCGCCGTCCCGCGGGCTTTTAGGCCGCGTGCTGGTGCTGCAGCCTGTTGATTTCGTCTTTTAGCCGGAGTTTTTTTCGCTTGAGTTCGACAATCTCGGCATCCGAAGATGCGGGATGGTTCATTGCTTCGGAAAGCTCGGCCTCGAGGGCCTTGTGCTTTGAAAGCAGTTCACCAAGATGCGCTTGAAGACTCATGCGATCCTCCATGGCTATGTCAACGACGATATGATGACACACACTTGGGGTCTTGTCGAACCCTCGCCAAGGGCTTTAGTGAAGAAACTTGCAATTGTGACGGTACGCGTGAAGGACGGGGGGAGTCGATGACAAAGCTGGACATGCTTCAGGATGTTGCGCTGCGTTCGCAACTGCAGGTCCTCATCCACCAGCATCGCGACCTAGACGCGGCGATCGTATCGCTGGAAAGCACCGGAACGAGCGACCAGTTGCAGCTGCGGCGCCTGAAGAAGATGAAGCTGGACATCAAGGACAAGATCCAGCGCATCGAGGATATGCTGATACCTGACATCATCGCCTGAGATCGGAACACCATTGAAAACCTTGCACCCGCCCGTCGCCATCATCATGGGAAGCCAGTCAGACTGGGCCACCATGAAACACGCCGCCGACACGCTCGATGCGCTGGGCATCGCCCATGACGACCGGATCGTCTCCGCCCACCGCACGCCGCAGCGCCTCTATGACTTCGCCACCACCGCGCGGCAGAACGGCTTCAAGGTCATCATCGCCGGTGCGGGTGGCGCAGCCCACCTCCCCGGCATGACGGCCTCGATGACGAGCCTTCCCGTCTTCGGCGTACCGGTCGAATCGAAAGCGCTGTCGGGAGAGGACTCTCTTCTCTCCATCGTCCAGATGCCGGCGGGCATTCCGGTTGGAACGCTTGCCATCGGCAGGTCGGGCGCGGTCAATGCCGCCCTCCTCGCGGCCAGCGTTCTCTCGCTGTCGGATGAAGCCTTGGCGGCAAGGCTTGATGCCTGGCGAGCCGCGCAAACCGCAAACGTGGCCGAGCGCCCGAAGGACGAAATCTGATGATCATCCGTGAACCGCTCGTGCCGGGCGCCACCATCGGCATATTGGGCGGTGGCCAGCTCGCCCGCATGCTGGCGCTTGCCGCCGGAAACCTCGGCCTCAAGTGCCATATCTTCGCGCCCGAATCCGATAGTGCCGCCTTCCAGGTGGCGGCGGCCCGCTCCGTTGCCTCCTACACCGATTTCAAGGCGCTGAAGGATTTCGCCCAGCGCGTCGATGTCGTCACCTATGAGTTCGAGAACGTCCCCGCTGAAACCGCGTCTTACTTTGCGGGCCAGGTTCCGGTGGCGCCCGGCGTCGCCGCCCTCCAGACCGCGCAGGACCGTATCGCGGAGAAAACCTTCATCTCGGGCCTTGGCATTCCGGTGGCACCCTTTGCCGAAGTGTCCGACCAGGCATCCCTCGACCAGGCCCTTGCCCAGATCGGCCGCCCCTCAATCCTCAAGACCCGCCGCTTCGGCTATGACGGCAAGGGCCAGACCCGCATCGACGGCGACAAGAGTGCCGCCGCCGCATGGGCCGAGATTGGCAACCACCCGGCGATTCTCGAAGGCTTCGTGCGTTTCGACAAGGAGATTTCGGTCATCGCGGCGCGCGGCTGGGATGGTGAGATCGCCGTTTATGACGTGCCCGAAAACCATCACGAAAATCACATTCTGAAAACCTCCACCGTCCCGGCCGACATTTCCCGCAAGACGTCCGAAACCGCGCGGCGCCTGGGTGGCGAGATCATCGCGGCGCTGGATTATGTCGGTGTCATCGGCATCGAGATGTTCGTGGTGGGCAAGGATGTGATTGTCAACGAGATCGCACCCCGCGTCCACAATTCCGGCCACTGGACCATGGATGCCGGCTGCGTCTCGCAGTTCGAGCAGCACATCCGGGCAATCTGCGGCTGGCCCTTGGGCTCGGTCGAGCGGCATGCCGATGTCGTCATGACCAACCTGCTGGGTGCCGAGGTCAACCGCTGGCGCGAGCTTTCGGCAGAGCCGGACGTCCGCCTCCATGTCTATGGCAAGGGCGAAGCCCGCAGAGGCCGGAAAATGGGCCATTTCAACCGCCTGACCCCTCGACAGCGATAGAATCCTGTGCTACGCCGCCGTCCAAGTTTGAGGCCCTCTGGGGCCTCTGCGCCCAAACTAAACCTTTCTTTCGATCTCAGAGGTATCACTTGCAAGTCGTAGTTCGTGACAACAACGTCGATCAGGCCCTGAAAGCACTCAAGAAAAAGATGCAGCGCGAAGGCATCTTCCGCGAGATGAAGCTCCGCGGCGCTTATGAGAAGCCCTCCGAGAAAAAGGTCCGCGAAAAGGCCGAAGCCGTCCGCCGCGCCCGCAAGCTCCAGCGCAAGAAGCTGCAGCGCGAAGGCCTGCTGCCAATGCCGAAAAAGATTGAAGGCGCCCCGATGCGCGGCCCCCGCGGCCCGCAATAAGCCTGGTCCGACCGCCTGACGAATTCAAGGCTGCCTCTCCGGAGCGCGGCTTTGGTGTTTTGAGGCAGTGCATCCAATTGTGGCAACCGCCCCAATTGCCTTCAAGTAGACACAGGAACCCACAAAACCGTAACACCAGCGTCTTACCATGGGACAGGTCTCTCTCTACCTAAACGCCAGATGAACGGCGCATTCAGTTCAGGTTCCAAAGCGGGCCTCTAGTGTGTCCTCACCATCGAGACAGAACAGAGGGACGGCCCCAATGATCCGCTACACACTGATCGCCCTGACGATCCTCGGCACCGCCGCTTCCGCCATCGCGGCTGTACAGCCAAATGTTTTCGAAGCTGCATCCAATCCGGCCAATGTCACCGTTATTGAAAAGAACAGCCCCTTTCCGGTGATGGGCCCCATCGTCGTCGAGGAATGCGCAGTGGAAGATTGCTCGGACGTTCAGTCCTGAAATTTAGTTGCGCCGCGACACCAGACAGGAATTGGAGCCATCGCTTCTGTTTGTGTCGTGCCCCTCTCACAAAGCTTGAAATTTCGCGCTTCAATTCCAATATCTAATGCTTCCCCAGGCAGTACTTCCCCCCATCCCCTGCAAACGCTGCCTGCACCTGAGCCCCGGCATCACGTCCGGGGCTCTTTTCACTTCTGAACACTCCAACGCCACCCCTGTAACAAACAATTCAGTTGTAACGATTTTTACAGCGGAACACAGCACTGTGATGCGCGTTACATTCTTGTGAGTTCAACGGGCTTATACAAGCACCATGTTGAAAGCAGGCGGGAACGCCGGTTTGAATGGAGAGTTCAATGAAGCGTTACCCACTCTTTGTCATGATTGTTCTTGGTTCGGCGGCGAGCGCCATTGCAGCGATCGCTCCTGAGCACCACACCGGCTTCGACGCCAGTGCCGGGAACGTCACGGTCATCCACAAGAACCAGGCATTCCCGCTCGTCGGCCCCTTCATCGTCGAGGAGTGCGCCAACGAGGATTGTTCTTCCTCTACCGGCACCACTGGCTGAGTTTGAATTTCCGGGGCGGCTCATCCCCTGCAAACAGATACCGCCCAACCTAAAGTGCCCCGATCTGTCCGGGGCCGTTCTTCCCGAAGATAAACGCCAGATGAACGCGGCATTCAGCATCAATTCCAAACAAACAGTGCAACTTTCATCCAACGACGAACGTTCTCTGATTGGAGACATGATAATGAAAACGCTGACAACGACAATTCTGCTGAGTGTGATGTTCCTGTCGGCGGGTGCGTTCGCTGGTGGCAACAACACGTATCTCGTCGTTGCACACCCGCAGGGTGCGAAGGTGGAGAACATCACAGTCATTCTCAAGAACCAGTCCTGGCCGCTCGCCGGACAGATTTCGGTCGACCCCTGCAATGTCAGCCGCTGCATCGATATCTGAAACTCATAACGAGAAGCCCGCCACTGGTGCCATTGCGCCAGGGTATCTGCGGTGGAGCCGTCCAACCCTTCCCCCTCCGGACCGCTCCACCGCTCCTAACCAGACCGCTCCTAACCAAAAAGTGATCGCCATGCGCCGATCTGTCCGCGCCACTGCTGCTTTCATCGTGTTGCTTGCCGTCTCCACCAGCGCGCAAGCTGGGGTGAGGAATTTCTTTACACCCGCCTTGGATGGCACAAGGCTCGATGCCTGCCTGTCGGGCGGCGTTTGCGGCAAACCCGCAGCCGACGCTTTCTGCAAATCACAGGGCTATGACAAAGCCCTGATATTTCAGCGCGAGGCTTTCCAGTCTACCCGCACCCTCGATTCGGACCAGACCTGCAGCAGTTCCTGCACCGCCTTCAAGCAGATCAAGTGCTTCACGACAAAAACCGATTTCGCCGGACTTGAACAACAGGCCGATTAGGCTTGGCTTGCCACGCTGCATTGTGTAGTGAAACCAAAATTCAGGTTTCCCCAAATGCCCAAGCGTACAGACATCAAATCCATCCTCATCATCGGGGCGGGACCGATCATCATCGGTCAGGCCTGCGAATTCGACTATTCCGGCACCCAGGCCTGCAAGGCTTTGAAGGCCGAGGGCTACCGCATCATTCTGGTCAATTCGAATCCGGCCACGATCATGACGGACCCCGATCTGGCGGATGCCACCTATATCGAGCCGATCACGCCGGACGTCGTCGCCCGCATCATCGAGAAGGAGCGCACCGAGCGACCGGATGACAAGCTGGTGATTCTTCCCACCATGGGCGGCCAGACGGCGCTCAACACCGCGCTCTCTCTCAACAAGATGGGCGTTCTTGAAAAATTCGGCGTCGAACTGATCGGCGCCAGGGCCGAAGCCATCGACAAGGCGGAGGATCGCGAGCTGTTCCGCGACGCGATGAAGAAGATCGGCCTCGAAACTCCGAAATCCATGCTGGCCAACGCCTCCGACGCAAAGGACGCCGACAAGGAACTCTACCAGTCGCAGGCCAGCGCGCTGAAGGCGAATGGCGGCGACCTCGATGCCTTCGAAAAACTCTGGGCCGCCGAAGAGCCCGAGCGCATGCGGAAATACCGCAACCGCGCCATGGTGGAGGCCTTCGAGGCGATGCTCGAAGTAGGCCTCCCCTGCATCATCCGCCCCTCCTTCACGCTGGGCGGCACAGGCGGCGGCATTGCCTACAATCGCGAGGAATTCTTCGACATCGTCGAGAAGGGCCTCGATGCCTCTCCCACGGCGGAAGTGCTGATCGAGGAATCGGTTCTGGGCTGGAAGGAATACGAGATGGAAGTCGTCCGCGATCATGCGGACAACTGCATCATCATCTGCTCGATCGAGAACGTCGATCCGATGGGCGTCCACACCGGCGATTCGATCACGGTCGCCCCGGCGCTGACGCTGACCGACAAGGAATACCAGATCATGCGCAACGCCTCGATTGCGGTGCTGCGCGAGATCGGCATCGAAACCGGCGGCTCCAACGTGCAGTTCGGCGTGAACCCGGCCGATGGCCGCCTTGTCGTCATCGAGATGAACCCGCGGGTCTCGCGCTCCTCCGCGCTGGCGTCCAAAGCCACGGGGTTTCCCATTGCCAAGGTCGCGGCCAAGCTCGCGGTGGGCTACACGCTGGACGAGCTCGCCAACGAGATCACTGGCGGCGCAACACCTGCGGCCTTCGAACCCACCATCGATTACGTGGTGACCAAGATCCCCCGCTTTGCCTTCGAGAAATTCCCCGGCGCTTCGAACACGCTCACCACTGCCATGAAGTCGGTGGGCGAAGTGATGGCGATTGGCCGCTCCTTCCAGGAATCGATGCAGAAGGCTTTGCGCGGCCTCGAAACCGGATTGACCGGCTTCAACGAAGTTGAAATCGCGGGCGCCGGCGAAGGCGACGACAAGAACGCCATCCGCGCGGCATTGGGCACGCCCACGCCAGATCGCATTCTGAAGATCGCGCAGGCCTTCCGCCTCGGCGCAACCGTCGCGCAGGTGTTCGACTCCTGCAAATACGAGCCGTGGTTCCTACGCCAGATCGAGGAGATCGTGCAGACGGAGGAGAAGATCAGAAAGCGTGGCCTGCCGAAGGATGCCACCAATCTCACCAAGCTCAAATCCATGGGCTTCTCGGATGCGCGGCTTGGCGAACTCGTGGCCTTGTCCGAGGACAAGGTGCGGAGCTATCGCCACAAGCTGAACGTCCGCCCCGTTTATAAGCGCATCGACACCTGCGCCGCGGAATTCGCATCTCCCACCGCCTATATGTACTCGACCTATGATGCCGAGAACGAAGCTAAACCGACAGACCGCGAGAAGATCATCATCCTCGGCGGCGGCCCGAACCGTATCGGCCAGGGCATCGAGTTCGATTATTGCTGCTGCCATGCCTGCTTCGCGCTGCATGACGCGGGCTATGAATCGATCATGGTCAACTGTAACCCGGAAACCGTCTCGACCGACTACGACACCTCCGACCGCCTCTATTTCGAGCCGCTGACCGCTGAAGACGTTCTTGAAATCATCAACATCGAGAAGTCGAACGGAACGCTGAAGGGCGTCATCGTGCAGTTCGGCGGGCAAACGCCCTTGAAACTCGCGGGCGCGCTTGAAAAGGCCGGCGTCCCGATCCTCGGCACTACGCCCGATGCTATCGATCTCGCCGAAGACCGGGACCGCTTCTCGAAATTGCTCAAGAAGCTGAAGCTCCGCCAGCCCGAAAACGGCATCGCGTACTCGGGCGAGCAGGCGAAGAAGATCGCCAAGCGCATTGGCTTCCCCGTGGTGATCCGTCCGTCCTATGTGCTGGGCGGCCGCGCCATGGAAATCGTGAAGGACGACGCGCAGCTCCAGCGCTACATCACCGAGGCCGTCGTTGTTTCGGGCGACAGCCCCGTGCTGATCGACAGCTATCTCTCCAACGCCATCGAGGTTGACGTCGATGCGATCTGCGATGGCAAGGACGTCTTCGTCGCGGGCGTCATGGAGCACATCGAGGAAGCGGGCATCCACTCGGGCGATAGCGCCTGCTCGCTGCC
>JBKJQU010000052.1:0-3482 GCA_046594995.1 Aestuariivirga sp. | reverse complement strand
GTGCCGCCGAAGCTTACACGCGAAGCGACGGAATTCTCCACGGTCAAGACCTTGTAGACTTCCCTGGTGATGCGCGGTTCCACCGACTGCATCAATACCAGCGAGAGTTCCGGCAGGTCGCAGCCTTGCGTTTCGGCCAGCGCCACCAGGCTTCCCGTCACATGATGCGCCTCGCGGAACGGCATCTTCAGTGTACGGACGAGCCAGTCGGCAAGGTCGGTCGCGGTCGAGAAGCCCGATGCCGCGGCTTTGCGCATTTCCGGCTCGTTGGGCACCATGTCCTTCACCATGCCGGTCGTCGCGGCGATGGCGAGCGAGAGGCTGTCGAAGGCGTCGAAGGCGGGCTCCTTGTCTTCCTGCATGTCCTTCGAATAGGTGAGTGGCAGGCCCTTCATCACGGTCAAGAGCGAGAGCAGCGCCCCTATGATGCGGCCGGGCTTGGCGCGCACCAGTTCCGCCGCATCGGGGTTGCGCTTCTGCGGCATGATAGAGGAGCCGGTCGTGAACTTGTCCGACAGTTTCACGAAGCGGAACTGGCTCGTCGACCAGATGACGATTTCTTCTGCCAGCCGCGACAAATGAACGGCGCAGATGGCGCAGGCAGACAAGGTTTCGAGCACGAAATCACGGTCGGCAACGGTGTCGAGGGAATTCCGCGTCGGGCGGTCGAAGCCAAGCGCCTTCGACGTCTCGTGGCGGTCAATCGGGAAGGAGGTTCCAGCGAGTGCCGCCGCGCCAAGCGGATTCTCGTTCATGCGCTTTCGGGCATCGGCCAGCCGCGAGCGGTCCCGCGCCAGCATCTCGACATAGGCCAGCATGTGGTGGCCGAAGGTGACGGGCTGGGCCACTTGCAGATGCGTGAAGCCCGGCAGGATGGTCGATGCATGGGCCTCGGCCTTCTCGGCGAGGGCCAGTTGCAGCTCCTTCAGTTGCACGTCGAAATGGTCGACGGTGTCCCGCACATACAGCCGGAAATCCACCGCCACCTGGTCGTTCCGCGAGCGCGCGGTGTGAAGACGTCCGGCCGCCGGGCCGATGATATCCTTAAGCCGGGACTCGACGTTCAGGTGGATGTCTTCCAGCGCGCGGGAGAATGTGAAGGTGCCTGCCTCAATCTCGCCTTGAACCTGATCGAGCCCCTTCCTAATTTCAGCGGCATCGGATTTCGTGATAATCCCCTGCTTCGCCAGCATGGCAGCGTGCGCTTTCGAGCCTGCAATGTCTTGGCCGAACAGGCGCTTGTCGAACCCGATCGAGGCGTTGATCTCCTCCATGATCGCGTCCGGCCCTGCCTGAAACCGCCCGCCCCACATCTTGTTGGCCATCGAAAATCCTTGTTCCCTGCTGAAAAGAGACTCATGAGCACACAGAAAAAACCCGGAGCCTTCAAGCAGATCGCTGCAGGCTTCGCCGTCCTCGCCGGTATCACCGGCATTTACTTGTTTCAGGCCGATGGGCGCAAGACCGGATCGGCGGATGCCGAGGCGGTCGCCCTGTCGGCACCGGCTGCGGCCGGGGTGACGCGTGAACTGGCCACCGGGGCACTTGCTGCCTTTCTCGTCCGGCCAGAGCGGAAACCTGTCGCGAATCTCGAATTTCAGGATGCCGGCGGCAAGCCCCTCAAGATCAGCGACTGGAAAGGCCGTGTGGTGTTGATCAACCTCTGGGCCACATGGTGCGCACCGTGCCGAAAGGAAATGCCGGATTTGGCTGAATTGCAGAAGGAACTGGGGTCGAAGGATTTCGAGGTCGTCGCCATCAGCGTGGACCGCAAGGGCGTCGAAGCATCCTCCGTCTTCCTGAAGGAGACAGGCGCGGACAGCCTCAAGCTCTATATCGAGCCGACGACGGCCATCGTCAACGACCTGCAGGCCATTGGCCTTCCTGCCACCGTGCTGATTGACAGGCAGGGAAATGAAATTGGCCGGCTGCTCGGGCCTGCAGATTGGGCGAGCCCCGAGGCGAAGGCATTAATCAAGGCTGCACTCGCCGAGGGCGCATAGCAATGAGGCCCGCCGTTCGGGCGAGCCCCCATGATTGCACTGTATCAGGCCATCACCGCCATCGGCTGCCTCTGGCGGCGGAAACCGATGATCTGCAATTCGGCAAACCCTAACACTGCAACTGCCTGCAGGATCACGAAGGCATGCCCGAGCGTGGTGGGTGACACCCAGCCCGATACCAGCAGAACGCCGCTGGCAATCGTCCAAATGATATTCCCAGCAATGACAAGCCGTATGATTGCCGGATTGATGATGGGCCTTGTGCCGGCGAATGCCAGGATCGCGGCATAGGGCAGAAGCGTCAGCCCGCAGACGCGAAGCAGCATTTCCGGCAGACCCAGAAGGCCGGAGAGCGGCACCGCTGCCGCAGCCATCGCAAGACCCATGGCGGCACTTGTTGCGGCATCGATTAGCATGGCATTGCGGAGGAAGGCGTTGTGAGTTTGATTGGGCATCGTTATCTCCTGTGTGTTGGTACGATGCCCATTCTCAGCCGCAATGTGCGCCATGTCGATTACGCGAGAGGTAATTGAATCGCCGTGTTCTGCGACTAAACCATATTCCATGAGAACTGCATTACACACTGAAACCCCGCGCACCGTGGGCGAGCATGTCAAGGCGTGGCGCACGCGGCGGCGGTATAGCCAGCTTGAATGTGCGCTTGATGTCGAGATGTCTCAAAGGCACCTGAGTTTCATCGAGAGCAACCGCACGAAGCCCAGCCGCGACATGATCCTGCGCATCGCCGAACATCTCGACGTACCGCTGCGCGAGCGCAATGCCATGCTGCTGGCTGCGGGCTATGCGCCGCATTACCAGCATCGCTTGCTCGATGATCCTTCGCTTGCGGCAGCGCGGCGCGCCATTGAGCAGATCCTGAAGGCGCATGAGCCTTTTCCGGCTCTCTCTGTCGACCGGCACTGGACCCTGGTTTCAGCCAATGCTGCGATTTCGCCGTTGTTGTCGGTTGTGAGTGACCAGAGGCTTCTTGAGCCACCCGTCAATGTGCTGCGGCTGTCGCTGCACCCACACGGGCTTGCACCACACATCGTCAATCTCGGCGAATGGCGCCATCATATCTTCGACAGACTGAGGCGGCAGATCGACATTTCCGCCGATACCGGACTGATGCAGCTGCTTATCGAGCTTCAACAATTTCCCGGCGATGACGGAGATGCAAACGAGGTGAGCGAGGCCAATGCCGTCATGATCCCGCTGCGGCTGTCACTGCCCGGCGGCACTCTCAACTTCTTCTCGACGACGACCGTATTCGGCACGCCGCTCGACATCACGCTGTCTGAAATCGCGCTTGAGTGTTTCTATCCCGCCGATGCGCAAACAGCGGAAGCGCTCCGGCGCATGGCCGCCAAAGCCTGATCAGCGTGTGGGGATCGGCTTTTCGCCGCGATAGTCGTAGAAGCCGCGGTTGGTCTTGCGGCCGAGCCATCCGGCTTCGACGTATTTCACCAGAAGCGGACA
>JBKJQU010000009.1:0-23640 GCA_046594995.1 Aestuariivirga sp. | reverse complement strand
CCCTTCGCCGGATCAAGCCCGGTGGTTTCCGTATCGAGTATGATTTCCCTGACCATTCAGCCTTGCCCGATGTTCTTCAATTCAGCGATGATCCGTTCGACCTGATGTGCAGTCGTGTCAAGATCAAGTGACGTATCGATCACATAATCGGCTTTCGCACGCTTTTCAGCATCCGGCATCTGTTTCGAAAGGATGAAGGCGAGCTTTTCCCCGGTCATGCCCGGACGCTTCAGCGCACGTTCTCTCTGGATCGCCGCGGAGGTCGAGACGACCAAGATCTTGTCGACATCCCTGTCCCGGCCGATTTCAAACAGCAAAGGAATGTCGAGCACCGCTACCGAAGCACCGTCAGCCCGGCATCGCGACAGGAAAGCGGCCTGCCTTGCCTTCACGAACGGATGGACGATCGCCTCGATCTTCTTCAAAAGCGCCGGATTCTGCTGGACCTGCTCTGCCAGCAGCCTGCGATCGACAGCGCCCTCCATGATGGCTGACGGAACGACGTCCGCCAATGGTGCAACGGCTTCTCCTCCATGGGCATAAAGTTCATGGACTGCGGCATCGCTGTCGAAGACAGGTATGCCGCGCGCGGCGAACATCTTCGCTGTCTCGGATTTTCCCATGGCGATCGAGCCCGTGAGGCCTGCAACGATCATGGCGCATAGTCCGGATCGATATCGCGTGCGACGATGCCATAAAGCTCGCTGGTGACCGCCGGTCTCACGCCGAACCACAATTCAAAGCCGCGAACCGCCTGATGCAGGAGCATGCCCAGACCTTCGACCACGGCGTTGCCGCGCGCCGCCGCATCGATGAGAAGCTGGGTACGGAGCGGGGTATAGACGATATCGGTGACAACGGCCTTCGGGTTCAAGCGTGCAAGGTCGATCTCAAGCGCTGGCTGGCCCTTCATGCCAAGCGACGTGGTATTCACCAGTAGCGCTGTATCTTTCAGCACTTCGGCCCTGTGCATCCACTCAACGGGTACGATCCTGCTGCCAAAGCGCTGGCGGAGAAGCTCTGCCTTGTCGAAAGATCGGTTGACAACAGCGACTTCACCCATGCCCTGGAGAAGCAGTACATTGGCAACAGCCATAGCGGCACCTCCAGCGCCCAGCACAACCGCTCGCCTGTTGGCTAGTTCAAGGCCTGGTGCGCCGCTGTGCAGGCTGTTCAGAAATCCTTCGCCGTCGGTGTTGGTGCCAAGAATCGTTCCGTTGCGGATGAAAACAGTGTTGACAGCGCCCAGCCGTGCAGTTGAGTCGTCGGCGCATTTCACGATGCGGTAGGCGCTTTCCTTGTGCGGCAAGGTGACATTGCAGCCCGCGAAGCCCGATGCTTCGAGATTTGTGAGGAAACCGGCAAGGCTTCCGGGCTCCACGGGAATGCGGGTATAGGACCCGTCAATGCCATGCTGCTTCAGCCAGTAGCCATGGATCAGGGGTGAGCGCGAGTGGCTGATGGGCCAGCCGA
This sequence comes from Aestuariivirga sp., assembly GCA_046594995.1. Classification (GTDB taxonomy): domain Bacteria; phylum Pseudomonadota; class Alphaproteobacteria; order Rhizobiales; family Aestuariivirgaceae; genus Aestuariivirga. The sequence continues at coordinate 22,167 of JBKJQU010000009.1, read as the reverse complement.
TGACGCAGGCCTTGATCATGAGAGCAGCTCGGACTCGGCGCGGAGATAGTCCAGCAACGGGAGCAAGGGCAGGCCAAGGATCGTGAAATAATCTCCGGAGATTTCTGAGAACAGCTGTATTCCCAAGCCTTCGACCTGATAGCCGCCGACCGATGCCATCGAGTTCGCTCCATTGCTCGCAAGATAATGTTCAAGGAAAGCATCGCTGAACAGTCTCATCGCCAAGGTGGCCACATCCGTTGACGACCAGACAGGAACACCTTGCCGCGCACAGACGGCGGATGAGATCAGCCGATGGGTTTGTCCGCGGAGCTCGTGGAGCTGGCGGCGGCAATCCTCAATGTCCGTGGGCTTCGAATAGACTTTCGGCCCAAGCGCCAGAACCTGGTCGGCACCGATGACCAGTGCGTCCGGATGGCGGCGGGACACATCGCATGCCTTCAATTCGGCAAGTCTCAGGGAGATGTCTTCAGGCGTCCACTGCGGATTTTCGGCAACGAACCGGCGTTCATCGACCTCGGGACGTTCGCTTGTGAATTTCAGCCCGGCATTGGAGAGAATGGTCTGGCGGGTCTGGCTGGTGGAGGCGAGGATGATCATCGGGTTCGATCTTGTCAGAGTTCCTGCCGCTTGCTTTCGGCAAGAAGATTGAGAATTGTGGCGGCCGTCTCCTCGACCGAACGGCGTGTTACATCGATCATCGGCCAGTCATGTTGCGAGCAGAGCGATTTCATCACCATGAGTTCGTCGGTGATCAGGCGCGGATCGGCATAGCTGGTCGAACGGCTCTCCTTCATGGTCAGAAGCCGGTGCCGGCGAATCTGTGCGATCCGCTCGGCGCTCGCGATGAGCCCCACGATCAGCGGCCCCTGAAGGCTGGCAAGCTTGGCTGGAACAGGTATGCCTGGCACGATGGGAATATTGGCGGTGCGTACGCCCCGCTGTGCAAGATAGATCGACGTTGGTGTCTTTGATGTGCGGCTGACGCCCAGTATGACCACGTCCGACTTTTCGAGATCATCGACGGCCTGACCGTCATCATGTGCCATGGTGAAATTCAACGCATCGATGCGCTTGAAATAATCCGAGTTGAGGGCATGCTGGCCACCAACCTGTGGCCTTGACTGGGTGTTGAGGTACTGCGCCAGGATGGCGATCACCGGATCGAGGATCGACACGCAGGGAACGCCGAGAGTGTCGCAGTGCGCTTCGAGCTGCTTGCGGATGTCAGGGCCGATAAGTGTGAAAAGAACGATGCCTGGCTGCTGTTCGATTTCCCTCAAGGCCCGGTTCAGCTGCGATGGGGTGCGCACCAGGGCGTAGATATGGGCAATCGGGCGGAAGCCGGAATATTGGGCAGCAGCAGCCTTTGCAACAGTATTCAACGTCTCTCCGGTCGCGTCGGAGACCAGATGCAGATGGTAATACCGTTGGGTGGCGGGCGAGGGCATGGCGTGTTGATGAATTGTGGATGGCTGTGGATGGTTCTTTGCTGTGACCGGGTTATCCGGATTTGTCCTTTGGGTATTCCACAGCTGAGGGGTCCGGGCAACGAAATGCCACGGTATGTGGAAAAGACGCCATTGAATTGGTGTGAAGACCGTAGGTCCCGTGGACAGCCATGAGGCATTAAGGTTTTGTTAATAGGTATTAATAAGTGGTTAATGGCCACGTCATGGCGTTAACGGTTCAAGGTTGCACTTGACCTGTGGACGATCATTGGATTGGGTTGTATCCCGCTTTCAGGCTTACAAACAAAAGATACAAGAAGAGATAAAATGATAGATAGTAGGGAGGAAGGCCAAGGAACGAGGAATGCACTTCTGGATGTTCTCAATGGCCGGCCAGCAGAACGGCGTCCAATCTGGTTCATGCGTCAGGCTGGTCGCTATCTCCCCGAATACAGGGCGGTGCGGGAGAAGGCGGGGTCCTTCGTCGATCTTTGCTACAATCCGGAACTTGCAGCCGAAGTGACGGTGCAGCCGTTGCGGCGCTATGATTTCGATGCCGCCATACTCTTTGCCGATATTCTGGTCGTTCCCCATGCGATGGGACTGCCGCTGAAGTTCGAGGAGGGCGAAGGCCCTGTGCTCGGCACCGTGCGCAGCATGGAGGACCTCAATGCGCTGAAGCCGGTGAAAGCCTCTTTCGAGGTGACGCAGGTGTGCAAGACGGTTGCACTGACGCGGTCTCTTCTGGCGAAGGACAAGGCGCTGATCGGATTCTGTGGAGCGCCATGGACGGTCGCTAGCTACATGGTGGCGGGGGGGAGTTCGGATCGTGTTCAGGCGAAGGTCGCAGCCTACCAGCGGCAGCCGTGGTTCATGGGGCTGATCGAGGCGCTGGTACGGGAGTCGATCGATTATCTCTGCGCCCAGGCGGATGCAGGGGTACAAGCCGTACAGATCTTCGATTCCTGGGCGGGCGATCTGGTGGGCACCGAACTCGACGATATCGTGTTCAAGCCGATTGCGGCGATCGTGAAGGGCGTCAAGGCGCGCTACCCCGATCTGCCGGTTATCGTTTTTGCGCGCGGCGTCGGTCAGAATCAGGTTCGCGCCGCTGCGATGCCCGGTGCTAACGCGATTGGCGTCGAGACGGAAACCGAGCTGTCTTCGCTGCCGAGACACATTGTGGTCCAAGGAAATCTTGATCCCATTGCGCTTTTTGCCGGCGAGGATGTGGCACGGCGTGAAACGGCGCGTGTCTGCGCTTCGGTTGACCGCCAGCGGCATATCTTCAACCTCGGCCATGGGATCAGGCTTGGGACTGATCCTGCCGTGGTGGGTGCCGTTGTCGACGCCGTGAGGCGGTTCGATGGGCGATAGCTATCTCTGGATCAAGACCGTCCATATTCTGGCGGTCATTTCCTGGATGGCGGGGTTGTTTTATCTGCCGCGGCTTTTTGTCTATCACGCTGAGAAGGGCACTGGGTCGGCGGAGCTGTCTGAAACCTTCAAGGTCATGGAGCGGCGGCTTCTGAAGGCTATCATGCGGCCGGCAGGTGCTGTGGCTGTGGTGAGCGGGCTGTGGCTGATTCATGCGGGGAGCTGGTATGGCCCAATGCCGGTGTGGCTGTGGCTGAAACTTGCCGCCGTGATCGGCATGCTTTTGTTCCACGGTGCGTTGGAACGCCATGCCGGGCGATTCCGGGATGGCACGGAAATTTCGTCCGGGCGGTACTTCCGTATTCTCAACGAGGTGCCGACGGTGCTCCTGGTCGCGATCGTCATTTTCGTGGTTGTGAAGCCTTTTTGAGTTTGTTGTTGGCGGCGGGCGCCTGAGCGTCTATACTGATTTGGCTGTGCATCGCTTCGGCTTGATGCGGCTCCCTCCTTAACGTTCCCGCTTTATGGCCGGAACTCCCCATTGTGATAGATGCATGACTGTTATTGCCGAGCTGAAAGAAATTAAGCTTCAGGACCTCAAGTTGAAGACGCCGGCCGAGCTGGTGTCGATGGCGGAGGAACTCGAGGTCGAGAACGCAAGTGCCTTGCGCAAGCAGGAACTGCTGTTCGCCATCCTCAAGAACCTGGCGATCCGCGACGTCGAGATCATTGGCGAAGGTGTTGTTGAAGTGCTGCAGGATGGCTTCGGCTTCCTGCGCAATCCCGATGCCAATTACCTGGCCGGGCCTGACGACATCTACATCAGTCCGAGCCAGATCCGAAAATTCACGCTGCGGACGGGCGATACCGTCGAAGGCCAGACCCGTAGCCCGAAAGACGGCGAGCGGTATTTCGCTCTGGTCAAGGTCAACAAGATCAATTTCGAAGACCCGGAAAAAACCAAGCACAAGGTCCATTTCGACAATCTGACGCCGCTTTATCCAGACGAACGCTTCGAGATGGAAACCGGCGATCCGACGCGGAAGGATTTCTCCGCTCGCGTGATCGACATCGTCTCGCCGCTCGGGAAGGGCCAGCGCGGTCTGATCGTGGCTCCGCCGCGCACCGGCAAGACGGTGCTGCTTCAGAACATCGCCCATTCCATCACGGCGAACCATCCCGAGTGCTATCTGATCGTGCTGCTCATCGATGAGCGTCCAGAGGAAGTCACCGACATGCAACGGTCGGTGAAGGGTGAGGTCATCAGTTCCACATTCGACGAGCCGGCGTCCCGCCACGTGCAGGTCGCCGAGATGGTAATCGAGAAAGCCAAGCGGCTGGTCGAGCATGGCCGTGACGTCGTCATCCTGCTGGATTCGATCACGCGTCTTGGGCGTGCCTACAACACGGTCGTACCATCCTCCGGCAAGGTGCTGACGGGTGGTGTGGATGCCAATGCGCTGCAGAGGCCGAAGCGCTTCTTCGGTGCCGCCCGCAACATCGAGGAAGGCGGCTCGCTGACAATCATTGCAACCGCACTGATCGACACAGGCAGCCGCATGGATGAAGTGATCTTCGAAGAGTTCAAGGGTACGGGTAATTCCGAAATCATCCTTGACCGCAAGGTGGCTGACAAGCGCGTGTTCCCGGCAATCGACATTCTGCGTTCTGGCACCCGCAAGGAAGAATTGCTGGTGAAACCGGACATCCTGAAGAAGACCTATGTGCTGCGGAGAATCCTCAACCCGATGGGGACGGTCGATGCAGTCGAGTTCCTGCTCGACAAGCTGCGCCAGACCAAGGGCAACAGTGACTTCTTCGACTCGATGAACGCCTAGAGCTTCGTCCTGAGTGGCGGATATGGCCGGAAACCGGTCCGATTCGGTGCCGTTATGAGTGCAAGCGACACGATTTATGCCGTTTCGTCCGGTAGCGGGCGGGCGGCAATCTCACTGATCCGGATTTCCGGGCGGCAGACGCGAGCTATCCTCGAAGCCATGGCCGGAAAGACCGGCGAATCCCGAAAGTATCAATTACGGACACTGGTTGAGCCGGCCACGGGTTCAGTCCTGGATCAAGCAATCTGCGTCTGGCTGCCCGGGCCGCGATCTTTCACGGGAGAGGACTGCGCCGAAATTCACGTACATGCCAGCCGGGCCGTTCTTGCGAGCGTGTTCAAGGCACTTTCCAGCTTTGCAGATGTTCGTCCGGCGGAGGCTGGTGAGTTCACCCGGCGAGCCGTAATGAATGGCAAGATGGATCTTGTCGAAGCCGAAGGGCTCGGAGACCTCCTTGCCGCGCAGACCGAAGCGCAACGCCGGCAGGCCATGTCCCAGGTGCTGGGAAAGGCGAGTTCGGTATTTGATTCGTGGCGTGAACAATTGCTCCAGATCCGCGCGGATATCGAAGCCGTCATCGATTTTGCGGATGAAGAAGGCGTTGCAGAAGCTGCTGGCCAGCGTATCGATGCTCAAATCGCGGAACTCGTCAGGGAGATGGATCAGGCGGTATCGCGCTCAGTCCTGGCAGAGGCCGTCCGTGATGGTGTCAAGGTCGTGCTGGCGGGCGTGCCCAATACTGGCAAATCGAGCCTTTTAAACGCTCTTGCGCAGAGAGATGCTGCAATAGTCTCCGCCATTCCTGGCACGACGCGCGATGTGATCGAGGTCATGCTCGATATCGGGGGCATACCCGTGATCCTTACCGATACCGCCGGATTGCGTTTTTCAGCGGACGAAGTCGAGCAGGAGGGTATTGCCAGGTCGAAACGCGAGGCCGGGATGGCTGACATTCTGGTCTGGGTGGCCTCTGCGGACGTTGAGGAGAGCATGGTCTTTGCGACAGGCATGGCTCCCGATCTGGTTGTGCTGGGAAAGTCCGACCTGGATATCGACCAATCAGGACTTTTCCGAAACGATTTACGCAGAGTCATACCGGTATCAGCCAAGACTGGTTCAGGCATACCGGTTTTCATCCAGAGTCTGACTAGCTTGCTGAACCAAAGGCTGCAAGCTTGTGAGAATCCGATCGTGGTTTCGGCCCGGCAAAAGAACGCGACACGGGAATCGATTCGTATGCTGAACGATTCGCTCTTGCATCAGACTCTCGATCTGGAACTGAAGGCCGAGGATATCCGAAGGGCCTCGGTTGCGATCGGACGTATTACCGGCCGTACCGAGGTCGAGGAGTGGCTGGGTGCCATATTCAGCAAGTTCTGCATTGGAAAATAAAATTCTGTTTCACGTGAAACGTTCAGTGTTTTGACCGCGCGCTCTCGATCCACTACAAAGGCGTAATGTTCAAACATTATGATGTCATCGTGATTGGTGGCGGCCATGCGGGCACAGAGGCGGCCAGTGCTGCCGCACGCTTCGGCGCGCGAACGGCACTGCTGACTCACAAAGCCGGTACGATTGGCGAAATGTCGTGTAATCCGGCCATTGGTGGGCTTGGCAAAGGACATCTGGTGCGAGAGATCGATGCGCTTGATGGCCTGATGGCACGCGTGGCGGACCGGGCTGGAATACAATTCCGTCTGCTCAATCGCTCAAAGGGTCCTGCGGTACGTGGACCGCGGGCCCAGGCCGACCGCAAGCTTTATCGTGAAGCCATGCAGCAAGAGATTAACGCACAGCCCAATCTCGATGTGATCGAAGCCGCTGCTTGTGGGTTCATTCTGGCTCAGGGCCGAGTTGCCGGTGTCGCTTGCGAGGACGGCCGCGAATTTACCTGTGGCGCGTCTGTCCTCACCACAGGGACCTTTCTAAATGGGCTTATCCATATTGGCGAGCACCGCTTTCCCGCAGGCCGCCATGGCGAACCACCCTCGCACGGGTTCTCAGCCCAGCTTAAATCCTCCGGTCTGCAGCTTGGGCGGTTGAAGACCGGTACGCCGGCGCGGCTCGATGGACGCACGATTGCGTGGAACAGGCTCGAGGAGCAGAAGGGCGACGAATGCCCGGTGGCCTTTTCTTTCCTGACCAAGGCGATCACCACGCCGCAAGTGTCGTGTTACATCAGCCACACAACGGCCGAGAGCCACAAGATCATCCGCGACAATATCCATCGTTCGCCGATGTATAGCGGCCAGATCGAAGGTGTGGGTCCCCGCTACTGTCCGTCGATCGAGGACAAGGTTCAACGCTTCCGTGACAAGGAGCAACACCAGATTTTCCTCGAACCCGAAGGGCTGGACGATGACACGGTCTATCCCAACGGCATTTCGACCTCGCTTCCGGAAGACGTGCAGGATGCCTTCATCCATTCGATTCCCGGCCTTGAGACTGTGAAAATCAAGCGCTGGGGCTACGCAATCGAGTATGACTATGTCGATCCGCGCGAGTTGGCCCTCAGTCTCGAAGTGAAGCGGATGCCCAACCTGTTTCTGGCAGGGCAGATCAATGGTACGACCGGGTATGAGGAGGCTGCAGCCCAAGGGCTGATGGCCGGGCTGAATGCCGCAAGGAAAGCCGGTGGCCAGGGTCCGGTCATCCTTGATCGGGCACAGGCCTATATTGGCGTCATGATCGATGATCTTGTGACGAAGGGTGTGACCGAGCCCTACCGGATGTTCACATCGCGCGCGGAATACCGCCTGTCGCTGCGCGCCGACAATTCCGATACGCGGCTGACACCGCTGGCATCATCAATCGGGATCGTGAGTTGCGAACGCGAAGAGTCATTCCGGCAGCGGCAGCAGTCTCTAGGCTCCGGGCTGGAACTCGCGCGAGGCCTAAGCCTCACATCCAGCGAAGCTCTCAAGCAGGGGCTGAAAGTGAACCAGGACGGGTTGCGCCGCAGCGCGCTTGAACTCATGGCGATGGCGGATGTCGGCTTCGAAGGTGTCTGCCGGATATGGCCGAAGCTTCGTGAACTTTCCGATGACGTTGTCGAAGCGCTGGAAGCTGAAGCGCTGTATTCGGGTTATATTCGCCGGCAGCAAACTGACATAGATGCGCTCCGCAAGGAAGACGAACTGGGACTTCCGCAGTCGCTCGATTATGCTGGCATGCCAAGCCTTTCAGCCGAGTTGCGCCAGAAGCTTTCGAAGGTGCGTCCCGCCACGCTCGGACAGGCCTCACGCATCGACGGTATGACACCAGCCGCCCTTGCCGTCATTCTCGGTCATGTGAAGCGGCATGATCGCCAGAGCGCGGCCTGATCGTGGATACAGCGACGGGTTTAAGTGCGCTTCGGGACTATAATGTTTCACGTGAATCACGCGAGCGGCTGAAAGTCTATGTTGATACTCTCCTGTCCTGGCAACGGCGGATCAACCTGATCGGACCTTCCACCGTCGATAAGGTCTGGAGCAGGCATATTCTTGATGCCATCCAGCTCCTGCCGCTTCTGCCAGCCGGTACCAGCAGCATCGCCGAACTAGGTTCCGGCGCTGGAATACCGGGCCTCGTTATCTGTATTGCCGGAGGACTTGAAGGTCATCTCTACGAAAGCAATGCCAAAAAAGCGGCATTTCTGCGTGAAGCCATCCGCAAGACAGGCACCAGGGCGACAGTCCATAACGTCCGGCTTGAAACGTTGAAAGAGAAACCTGATCTCCCCAAGGTCCAGTGCGTGGTTGCACGGGCACTGGCGCCAATGCCCATGCTGCTGGACCATGCCGAGCCGTTTCTTTCTCAAGGTGCCATAGGTCTTTTCCACAAGGGACAAGATGTGGAGCTTGAATTGACCGAAGCCACCAAATATTGGAAGCTCATCGTCTCGAAGCACCAGAGCGTTTGTGATTCCCGTGGTGTCATACTCGAAGTGAAAGAGGCCAAACGTGTCTGATCTGTCCACTTCGCCAGCCGCTGCAACCGCCTTGCCCCGCATTCTGGCGGTTGCGAACCAGAAGGGCGGCGTTGGCAAAACCACGACCGCAATCAATCTTGGAACCGCGCTCGCCGCTGTCGGCGAGACGGTTCTGATCATTGATCTCGACCCGCAGGGCAACGCCAGCACCGGCATTGGAGTGCCACGCAGGAACGGCCAGCGCTCGACCTACCATATGCTGATGGGTGAAGCTTCCCTTAGGGATGCGATCGTCGAATCGGGCATTCCACGGCTCCACTGCGCACCCTCCACCATGGATCTGCTGGGCGCGGAACTGGAGCTCGCCGCAATCGATCGCAAGACCTACCGTCTGGCGGATGCCATCGCTGCGCTGGTGAAGCGCGCCGATCCAAGCCGGACTTATACCTATATGCTGGTCGATTGCCCGCCATCGCTCAATTTGCTCACGATCAATGCGCTTTCCGCTGCCGATGCCATACTGGTACCGTTGCAATGCGAATTCTTCGCACTGGAAGGGCTGAGCCAACTCATCAAGACTGTGGAACGCGTGAAGGCCAGCCTCAATCCAAGGCTTTCAATCCAAGGTGTGGTGCTCACCATGTTTGACCGCCGCAACAATCTGTCGGAGCAAGTCGCCGAAGATGTCCGCAGCGTGCTGGGCGACAAGGTCTATCAGACGGTCATACCGCGGAATGTCCGGGTGTCTGAGGCGCCATCCTATGGAAAGCCGGTACTACTATATGACAACGCCTGCGTCGGCTCGCAGGCCTATATCCGCCTGGCCTCGGAAGTCATCCGCCGTGAGCGCGAACTTCGCGCCGCCTGACCGATTCGACGCCGAAACAAAAAGTAGTGCCGCGTGCTTGAAGGAAGTTGAGAGATATGGATATGATGCAGGTACCGAAAAAGCGGTTGGGACGTGGCCTTGCGGCCCTCATTGGAGATGACACCTCCGAGGAATCCGTCGTTCAGGATGCCCGCACGCTGCGCCACATGCCCATTGAGATGCTCAAGGCCAGCCCCAACAACCCGCGCAAGCATTTCGCCGATGCCGATCTCGATGACCTGGCAAAATCCATCCGCGACAAGGGCCTCCTGCAACCCATCGTCGTGCGGCCTCTTTCACAAGGCGACTACGAAATTGTTGCGGGCGAGCGCCGGTGGCGCGCCGCCCAGCGTGCCGGAGTTCATGATGTACCCGTTCTCATCCGCGAGCTTACCGACGGCGAAGCGCTCGAAATTGCGCTGATCGAAAACATCCAGCGCTCCGACCTGAACCCGCTCGAGGAGGCCCGGGCCTATGGACTGCTGCTCGAACAATTCAATTACACCCAGCAGCAGCTGGCTGAATCGATCGGCAAGAGCCGGAGCCACATTGCCAACACGCTCCGTCTCCTCACGCTACCGCAATCGGTACGCCAGCAGATCGAACAGGGCAACCTCACCGCAGGCCATGCCCGGGCGCTCGTTGCAACCGATTCGCCTGCGGAACTGGCCAACCAGATCATCAAGCTTGGGCTGTCAGTGCGCGAAGCAGAGGGCCTGGCGCGAGAGGCCGGCCCTGCCCGGAAGCCCAAGGCCAAGTCCGACAAGGACGCCGATACCAAGGCGTTGGAAAAGGCAGTCTCCGAGGCCATCGGCCTCAAGGTTGAGATCAACCACAAGGGCGACGCCGGCGGCACGGTTCTGATCAACTACAAGACGCTCGAACAGCTCGAGGACATCTGCACCCGCTTGCAGTTGAAATCATAACTCTCAGTGGCGGAAATGCCGGATGCCTGTGAAAACCATGGCGAGGCCAGCATCATCCGCGGCTCTGATCACATCGTCATCCTTCACGGAGCCGCCGGGCTGGATCACTGCGGTGGCGCCGGCTTCGGCTGCTTGCAACAGTCCGTCGGGGAAGGGAAAAAAGGCATCGGAGGCGACGACCGAGCCCCTGACAGCGGCATCGGCAAACCCTCCAGCCGTGGCGGCATCCTCGCTCTTCCGGACGGCAATCCGGGCGGAGTCGACCCGTGACATCTGGCCCGCGCCGATTCCCACCGTCGCGCCATTTTTCGCGTAGACGACGGCATTCGACTTCACATGCTTCGCCACGCGAAAGGCAAAGCGGAGATCGGCCAGTTCCGCCACAGTCGGTTCGCGGCGCGTAACGACTTTCAGGCCCATCGCATCTACTGACATCGTATCGCGGTTCTGGACCAGAAGGCCGCCACCGACGGTACGGACGGATAGTCCATCGCCCGTCAACGGATGGTCACCGGTCAGCAGCAGACGTAGGTTTTTCTTCCTAGCAATGATATTCATCGCTTCATCGTCAGCATACGGAGCAACGATCACTTCGGTGAAGAGCGCGGTTATTTCGTGTGCCGTCGCCGCATCGAGCTTGCGGTTCAATGCAATGATCCCGCCAAACGCACTAACAGGATCGCAAGCCAATGCCTTTACATAGGACTCGACAAGGCTCGCGCCGATCGCCACGCCGCAAGGGTTCGCATGCTTGACGATCACGCAGGCGGGGCTGCCCACTCCCTCGAACTCGGCCAAGCATTCGATGGCGGCATCGGTGTCGTTAATGTTGTTGAAGGACAGTTCCTTGCCTTGAACCTGCCGGGCAGCGGTGATTCCGAAACGCTTTCCCGGCGTTGCATAAAGTGCTGCCGCCTGATGGGGATTTTCACCATACCGCAATGTCTGTATCTTCTTGCCGCCCGTTGCGAAATAGCTGCTGAAGGGATCGCCCGACTGCATACCAAACCACTGGCTTATCGCGGCGTCGTAGCTTGCAGTCCGTGCGAAAGCCTTGGCCGCCAACCGCCTCCGGGTGGCGATCAAGGTCCGATTCGCCTCCGCAACGAGCTCGGCCAGAACGGTCTCGTAATCCTCGGGGTCGACGATGACCGTGACATCATCATGGTTTTTCGCCGCCGCGCGGATCATTGCGGGGCCGCCAACGTCGATGTCCTCGACTGTCTCGTCCCAGGAGGCGCCCTTTGCCGACGTTTCCTCGAAAGGATAGAGGTTGACAACGAGCAGGCTGATCGGTGCGATGCCATGATCTCCCAGCGCCTTTACATGCTCGGGGTTTGTGCGGACTGCCAATAGCCCGCCATGGATTTTGGGATGAAGCGTCTTCACCCGGCCATCCATGATTTCCGGAAATCCCGTGACGGAGGAAACTTCGGTCACGTTCAAACCCGCCGCCGAAAGTGATTTGGCAGTACCGCCGGTTGAGACCAGCCCGATCCCGAGTTCCGAGAGCTTCGTTGCAAACTCGATCAGGCCGGTTTTGTCGGAAACGGAAATCAGGGCGCGCCGGATAGGTTCGGACATGTCATGCCTCGCGAAGGGTCATTCGGGATGGCGCCCGCATAGCACGCCGGCCGTGGCGGGCAAGCTCAACCGTTCCGCCGCATCGCCGCCGCGAAGAAGCCGTCCAATCCCTGTGTCTCGCCGATTTTCATATATGGCAAGATGCGCAACCAGCCTTCCGGAGTGACGAAGTGCGAAGGGACGGTGGCGGGCGGTGCTACCAGTTCAAAGACGGGATTGCGGGACAGGAACCAGCCCACCTGTTCTTCCCCCTCTTCAGGTTCGAGCGAACAGGTGCAAAAAACCAGAAGTCCACCCGGTATGACTCTCTCGCTCGCGGCAACGATCATCGTGTGCTGAAGAGCTACCAGTTCGCCCAGCTGCTGGTCATCCTTCAGATAGGGAAGCTCGGGATGGCGGCGGATGGTGCCGGTGGCAGAACACGGTGCATCAAGCAATACCGCATCAAACTGCCGGGGCATACCGAGCGCCAGAACATCATCCTCGATGATTGTCGCGTCAAGACCAACGCGCACGAGGTTTTCACGCAGCCGCTGAAGCCTTGTTGGAGATATATCGATGGAGGTTACCGAAGCACCGGCAGCGCTCATCTGCAGTGTCTTGCCGCCCGGTGCCGCGCAGAGATCGAGCGCCGTCTTGCCCTTGAGGTCGCCGAAGAGAAGAACAGGCATGCCCGCAGCTGCATCCTGCACCCACCACGCGCCCTCATCGAATCCCGGCAGCGCAGTGACAGCACCGTGGTTTTCAGGCAACCTTATGTGGGAGCCGGGCAATAGCGTTCCGCCAAGCCTCACGGCCCAGACTTCCGCATCGGATTTCACTGCCAGATCGAGCGCCGGCTCTGCACCATGTGCAGAGGCAATCAGTTTCGCGGTTTCTTCGCCATAGCCCCGCTTCCAGCGCGTCCAGAGCCAATCCGGCGTGTTAAGGCGCGGCGCATTGAGCTTCAGCAATCCCTGCTTTCCGGTTGCTGAAACCTTCCGCAGCACTGCGTTGATAAGGCCCGAAAAGTGCGTGGCATTGGTGTTCATGCGCGCGGACTGGACGGCAAGGTCGATCGCGGCATGGGGAGGCGTGTCAAGGAACAGAAGCTGGGTTGCCGCCAGCCAGAGTATCAGGTTGGCGGGACCGGATTTTCGCGGCAGCGGTTTTGCGAGATGGGTTCCTACCACCGCCTTGATTTCCCCCAGGTGGCGGAAGGTAGTCAGTATCAGCGTCGCCAGGAATGCACGGTCGCGCGGCTCGAGTTTCGCCACCGCAGGCTCCTGGTCAAGCGCCTCCTCAAGAGTCAGTTGCCGCTCGAAAATTGCTTCCAGGGTTTTCGCCGCCAGGAGCCGGACTTCCAGACCCTTGTCGCCGCCGCGGGGAGGCCTCATCCCCACGGGCCGGCCGGCCGGCGGGGCGCATCGCCCCACGGGCCACCGGCAGAGCTTGTTGTGGTCCCCATTGCAGCAGCCATGCGCTGCAGGGCCTCGATCCGGTTGTCGGGGTTTGGATGGGTGGAAAACAGATTATCCATCCGCTGCCCCGAAAGCGGGTTGATGATGAACATGTGCGCCGTGGCGGGATTGGCTTCGGCCACAGGGTTTTCGATGCGCTGCACCGCGCCCGAGATCTTACCCAAGGCCGATGCCAAAGCCAAAGGCTGGCCCGAGATTTCTGCTCCCATACGGTCGGCTCCATATTCGCGCGTGCGGCTGATGGCCATCTGTACCAGCATTGCGGCCAATGGTGCCATGATAACCATCAGGATCATGCCGACCGCGCCCAATGGATTATTCCTGTCGCGGCTTCCGCCGAAGAACATACCGAAATTTGCCAGCATCGAGATAGAGCCGGCAATCGTCGCCGTCATGGTCATGATCAGCGTATCGCGATTCTTCACGTGCGCCAGTTCATGCGCCATCACGCCGGCAATCTCGTCGCGCGACAGAAGCTGCAGCAGCCCGGTCGTTGCGGCCACGGCGGCATTCTCCGGGTTGCGGCCCGTGGCAAACGCATTCGGCTGCGGATTGTCCATGACATAGACCTTGGGCATGGGGAGGCCTGCGCGTTGCGAAAGTTCCTCGATCATCTGGTGGAATTCCGGCGCGGACTGGCGATCGACCTGCCGCGCGCCGTGCATGCGGAGTACCATCTTGTCGGAATTCCAGTAGGCAAAAAGATTCATGCCCGCTGCCACCACAAAGGCGATGAACATGCCCTGCTCGCGGCCCAGCAGATAGCCGACCGCCAGGAACAGGCCCATCAGGCCCGCCATCAGCAATCCGGTACGCATGGTGTTCATCTTGCGAAGTCCTCCTTGCCAACATCGCCACACAACACCCATATGATGCGGGAAACGAAAGCCGACAAGCCCATGGACACAGACCCACTCACACTCACTCCCGCAGCGCAGCGCGCGCTGGCGGAAGCGGAAGAGCGGCGGAAACAGGCAAAGAACGTCAAACTGCCGCGCGAGATCAATGGCCGGGATGGGCCAGAGCCCACGCGCTTCGGCGACTGGGAGACCAAAGGCCTCACCAGCGACTTTTGAATTATCCGAAACCGAGCCCGGCCCTGATGTCGTAAGCCGTCACGCCGTCCTCGCGCAAGGCTGCGATCGACTTGCTGCCAATACTCTTCGAAAGCTTGCGGCGTTCATCATTCAGCAACAGCCGGTGATGATGATAGCGCGGCGTTGGAAGGCCAAGCAGGCGCTGCAGCAGCCGATGGATCGGCGTTGCGGCTGCAATATCCATACCGCGCACCACATGCGTGATGCCCTGCGCGGCATCGTCGGTAACAACGGCGATATGATACATCGAACCGACGTGGGGTTTGGCAATCACCACGTCTCCCCAGATTGCAGCATCCGGATCGCCGCACGCTCGCATGTCCAGCCGCCATCCATGTATGGCACGCGCGGCTATCCGGGTCTTGGCCTCATGCTCCGGAATCTCGCGACAGGTGCCGGCATAAAGGGGCAGCCCGTCGGGATCGAGTTTTGAAAGCCCTTCGGCAGATGCGAGCTTTCTTGAACAAAAGCACGGGTAGAGAGCATTAAGGCTCCACAGTCTTTCGAGATTGGCCTGATACTCGCCGAAGTGTTCGCTTTGCACGCGAACGGGATTTTCCCATGCGATACCGAGCCACGCCAGATCCTCGAAGACTCCGGCCGTAAATTTCGGTGTGCAGCGGGTCTGGTCGGTGTCCTCGATGCGGAGCAGCAATCGCGCCCCGGCTTCTCGCGCCATTTTTTCATTAAGCAGAGCCGAATAGGCATGGCCAAGATGAAGCCTGCCATTGGGGCTGGGCGCGAAGCGGAAGACGGGAACGCTCATGGCCTGCTCTTGCGATCAAACGCGGTAAAGGTCAAACACGTCCGCATGCAGCGAATTTTCTCCGAAGCCGATCTCGCGGCAGCCGTTGATGAACTCATCCGTATCGAGCCGCGGTTTGGAGGGATCGTCGAACGGCATGGGCTTCCGCCACTCCGGCTCGTTCCGCTGGGGCTTGAAAGCCTGCTCCGGATCGTCACGGATCAACTGATTTCACTTCAGGCTGGAGCCGCGATCTGGAAGCGGGTTACGGAGCGGCTGTCGCCATTCGATCCCGATTTCATCCTGTCGCACGGCGAGGCCGATCTGAAAGGTCTCGGCCTGTCGGGCGCCAAGGCCCGGACTTTCCTGGCTGCTGCGGAAATGGCAAAGCTCGGCGGCTTCGATGCAGCACGTATCAGCAGTCTCGACGACCAGACATTGATCTCGGCTTTGACATCCATCCGAGGCGTAGGAGCATGGACTGCGGAGATTTACCTTCTCACAGCGGTTGGGCATTCCGATTCATGGCCCACAGGCGACGTTGCCCTTCAGGCCGCCGTGCATGACCTTCTGGCGCTTGGAGAAAGGCCCACCGCCAAGGCCATGATCGCAGTCGGCGAGCCCTGGCGGCCCTACAGATCAGCCGCCGCGCGGCTGCTGTGGAGCCATTACCGCGGATTGAAAGGCATGGGCCAGGCGATTATCTAAGGGCTTCACAGAAGCGTCACACCAGATATAGTATGCTTTGGGAAAACGAACCTAAGAGGTAAGCGTGCAATTTGCGCCGGTTGCGCCGGAAGCCTGCCCCGCCCTGGTTCTCAACGCGGACTACCGCCCGTTGAGCTACTATCCCTTGTCGCTGTGGAGCTGGCAGGACACAATCAAGGCCGTATTTCTCGACCGCGTGAACATCGTTTCCGAATATGACCGCGTGGTGCGGAGCCCGACCTTCGAATTCCGGCTTCCCAGCGTCGTATCGCTCAAGACCTATGTGAAGCCATCCCGGACACCGGCCTTCACGCGATTCAATGTGTTCCTGCGCGACCGTTTCACCTGCCAGTATTGCGGTGGCCACAACGACCTGACGTTCGATCACGTCACACCGCGTTCAAAAGGCGGTCAGACCACGTGGGAAAACGTCGTTGCGGCGTGCTCACCCTGCAATCTGCTGAAGGGCGGCTATCTGCCGCAGCAGATCAACATGTACCCGGCACAGAAGCCGGTACGGCCGAGCGTTGCCCACCTGCACCGCAATGGCCGGCTGTTCCCGCCGAACTACCTGCACGAAAGCTGGCAGGACTACTTGTACTGGGATACCGAACTCGAGCCCTGAGAGCGAAAGCTTGCGAAGGCGACAATCGCCAAACCGGACGAAATCACGGCGTTCCATCCCGCAAGCGACAGCCCGAGAATGCGTATGGCCGCCTGATCGCAAAGTACGACTTTCTTTGTCAGGTCCGGCAGCCCCGTCGTCATGCCGCCCGCACTGCCACAGGTGCTCGGCCCCAGCCACCACTTCCACTCGACGCCTGAATGATAGATCCCGAACACCATGCTGCCGAGCCAGATCAGGCTCAGCAGCAGGAGGCCATACCGTGCAGCCGTGCTGGAAGATGGCGCAACAACGGCTACGAGGAGTGCCAGGGGAATTGCGGCGTAGTAGGCCCAGCGCTGCTTGAGGCAAAGCTCGCACGGCGCATAACCGTAATACTCGAAGATCCACGCTCCAGCGATTGTTGCCACCGCTACGGCCATGATCAGGAGGGCTGTGCGTGCAGGAGTCATTGAATTCAGCATGCCGTCATGGCTCCGGTAAGGCCTGAATATTTTACCAGCAGATAGAGGCCGATCAGTATGGCCGCAGCAATGGCGGCAATAAGTCCGAGGCGCTTTTCCAGAAAGCCGCGGATCGGCTCGCCATAGCGTTTGAGGGCCCATGCGAGGGCGAAGAAGCGTGCACCTCTTGCAATGATGCAGGAGACCACGAAGAAGGCGAAACTGATCTGCGCAACACCTGCGAGAATGGTAACGATCTTAATCGGCGGCAGATGCGTTAATCCGGAGGTCACGAGCAGAAGCATCAGCGTATCTTCGCCGGTGCACTGGCGGAGTTGCTCGAAGTCATCGAGCTTGCCATAGAATTCAAGCACCGGCTTGGCAAAGGCTTCATAGGCGAAAAACCCGAGGAAGTATCCGGCAATTCCTCCCAGCGTGGAGGCAATCGTTGCCACCAGCGCAAAGCGATAGGCACGTTCGGGCTTTGCCAGCGCCATCGGCAGGAACAGCACATCGGCGGGTACAAGAAAGACCGAGCTTTCGACAAAGGCAATGATCGCCAGCCAGACCTCGGCGGTTTTCCGCGCGGCAAGCGACAACGTCCAGTCGTAGAGCGTTCTGAGCATGAGGATCAATCAGTCCATGTTCGGACGCACGGTCCGCAATTTCTTGGTCCGGGAATGCTTCGCCTTGGTATCAAGACGGCGTGTCTTTGAAGCCTTGGTGGGCCTTGTCGCAATGCGGCGTTTCGGCCGGTGTGCCGCTTTCCTGAGCATGTCGACCAGCTTATCAAGCGCCAGCTCCCGGTTTCTTTCCTGCGAGCGGGTAGCCTGCGTGAAGATCACCAGAATGCCATCCTGCGTCAGCTGGCGGCCCGCCACGGTTTTGAGCCGGTGTTTCATGTCTTCCGGCAGCGCCGCTTTTCCCACGTCAAAACGCAGTTCTACCGCAGTCGAGACCTTGTTCACGTTCTGGCCGCCAGGTCCTGAGGCGCGCACGAAGCTCCAGGCGATGTCGTCCTCGCTGATGGCCAGTGAATCGGTAATCCGGATCATGAGACGCCTTGTCGCCCTTTACGGTTGACGGCGCAAGGGAGGCCAACTAATCGGGTCCCCGGCCTTTGTGGCGGAATGGTAGACGCGGCAGACTCAAAATCTGTTGTTCGCAAGGACGTGGGGGTTCGAGTCCCTCCAGGGGCACCAGACGGCCGGACGGGTTGCCGCAGATTGGACCGATTCCTGTGGTCTCAGGATTCCCGGTGCACCCCGCGAAATTCTAGGAGAAGTCTCAGCTTGCCGGCTTTCCGACGCTTTTTACTCCCCCTTATGCTGATCTGGAGCATGGCCGCATCCGCTCTTGCTGCCGGCCCATCATTGCTGTTTGATCCCGCAACCGGCGAGGTGCTGTCGCAGGATCGCGCCGGCGAGCCATGGTATCCCGCCTCCATCACCAAGTTGATGACGGCCTATGTGGTGTTCCAGAAGCTGAAATCCGGCCAGCTCAAGCTCGACCAGAAAATTGCCGTTTCAGAAACCGCCCATGCCCAGCCGCCCAGCAAGATCGGCGTCGCAACAGGCGGAACCATCAGTGTCGACTTCGCACTTCAGGCCCTGCTGGTTTATTCAGCCAATGACATGGCCTATGTGCTGGCCGAGGCGGCGTCCGGATCGGTTCCAGCCTTTGCCGCAGAGATGAATGCGCAGGCCCAGCGCATCGGGATGACGGGCAGTCACTTCGTCAATCCCAATGGCCTTCACGACCCGCGCCATATCTCGACGGCACGCGATATCGCGCTTCTCACCGTCACGCTGCTCCGCGAATTTCCAGAATATGCGCATTACTATTCGCAGGATTTCGTCGCGGTGGGCAAGCGCAAGCTCTCGAACCGCAATTCACTGATCCGCCAGATGCCCGATGCCGATGGCATGAAAACAGGCTTCGTGTGCAATTCGGGTTTCAACCTTGTGGCAACTGCCACACGCAACGGGCGAAAGCTTGGCGCTGTGATCTTCGGGGCCAACAGCGGAAAGCACCGCGCCGAACTGGCTGAAATGCTGCTGGTGGACGGATTTACCCGTACGCCGTCGCCGCGTCCCCGCATCGAAGCGATCGAGAACATGAAGACGGGAGCCGTCGTTCCCGCCGATATGACAAAGAACGTCTGCAAGCAGAAGCCCATGAGCGTTGCGAGTTCGAAGGACCTTGGTGGCTGGGGCATCTCGTTCGGCAATTTTGAAACCTCGGCCACTGCCGACATGGCTTTGCGCGGTCGTTTGCTCAGCACTTCGGGGCGCGATCTTCCCGGAACGCCTGGCCTCATCCGCATGCCGGGCAAGGGCGGGTTTACCGCCGCCATGTGGAACCTCGATCAGCAGAAAAGCCTTGCGGCTTGTGCGAAGTACCGCACCGAGAACGCGCCTTGCGAAGTCATCACGCCCGAAACCTTTGCACAAATTGCAGCGCTGACGCCTGAACCGCCGCCGAAGCCTGTGGCCACCACCGCACAGGGCGACCAGAGCAAGATCAAGAAGAAATCGCCTGCGCGAAAAAAGAAAAAGAAGAACTGATCGATCATGATCAACCGAGCCGGGCTTGGGATTGCGTGCGCCCTGATTGCCGCCGCGATGTATGGCCTGGTGCCGAACTTCGTGCGCTCAGCCTATGTGAACGGCATTCCGCCGATTGAAAGCACGTTCTTCCGTACATTCCTCATTGCGATCGCCTTCGCAATTCTAGCGGTTGCGCGGGGCGAGAGTTTTGCGGTGCCGAGGCCCGCGATCCCGAGTTTCATCGGCCAGTCTGTTTCGACGCTGCTGGTTTCGGTGGGCTATCTGGCATCTGTCCAGTTCATTCCTGTCGGCCTCGCCGTCATCATCTTCTATTTTTTCCCAGTGCTCATCATGCTGTATGCGCCGGTTGCCGAAGGGCGCAGCCCGGGGTTTCTCCGCATCATCGTGGCACTGGTGGCCTTTGCAGGCCTCGCAATCGCCATTGGCCCCAGCTTCGAAAGCCTCGATATCCGGGGCATCCTGCTTGCCCTCGCCGCAACCTTTGGCGCGACGCTCCAATTTTTCTCCGGCCGTGCAATCTCGAACTACATGACGCCCAGCGTCTTTGGTAGCCTGGTCCATGTCGTGATCCTGCCTGCCGTCCTCGCGG
This sequence comes from Aestuariivirga sp., assembly GCA_046594995.1. Classification (GTDB taxonomy): domain Bacteria; phylum Pseudomonadota; class Alphaproteobacteria; order Rhizobiales; family Aestuariivirgaceae; genus Aestuariivirga. Next base: position 1,973 of record JBKJQU010000009.1, on the reverse strand, counting down.
TGGCACTTTATGCCGGCGGCGGTGAAATGCAGTTCCTGCCTGGCGGAAATGCCACGGTCATCGGCCTTGCCTTCATGAGCGCCTTGGCCGGTCTCTATGTGATCGCCTACATGATCCAGATGCTGTCGCTCCGCTTTGCGCCAGCCTCCACGGTGGCCCCCTTCTACAATCTCGAACCGGTGGTCGCCACGGCCTTCGCCGCAACAGTTCTTGGCGAGCGTATGCTGATCAACCAATATGTCGGTGGCGGCATCGTGCTTGCCGCACTGATGGCATCGAGCATCATCGGAAAGCTGAAAAAGTAGTGGCCATGACCGAGAACCCCATTCCCGTTGCGATCCTCACCGGTTTTCTGGGTGCAGGAAAGACCACGCTCCTCAACTTCCTGCTGAAGGATCCGTTCCTGTCCAATGCCGCCGTCATCATCAACGAGTTCGGCGATGTCGGGATCGATCACCTGCTGGTCGGGCGTGCGGACGAGAACGTCATCGAAATGGCGTCGGGCTGCCTGTGCTGCACGATCCGGGGTGATCTGATCGACACCATCCACGACCTGCTGGCGCGCCGCGGCCGCGGCGAGATCAAGCGCTTCGACCGCATCGTGATCGAGACGACGGGACTGGCCGATCCCGCTCCCGTTCTTCATGCCGTAATGAGCGAGCCGGGGCTGCTCGCTGCATGCAGGCTCGAAGGCGTCATCACCGTTGTCGATGCCTTCAATGGCATGGCGACGCTCGATACGCATATGGAAGCTGTGAAGCAGGTGGCGGTGGCGGACCGCATCGTGCTCACCAAAGTTGACCTGCTGGAAGGCCGCGAAGGCGAGGATATGCTCTTCGCCATCATCGGGCGGTTGCGGACGCTCAATCCGGCCGCGCGGCTGCTGACGACGCACAGGAACGAAGCAACTGCCGAGCGGCTGTTCACGATGGGATTGTACGATCCTTCGAAGAAGACGCCCGATGTTCAGGCGTGGCTTGCGGCTGAAGCCTATGAAACGGGCGAGAGGCGCGGGCGGCGGCACCGGCATCACGCCCATGCTCACGATCACGAACATGAACATCATCATGACGACGTCTCGCGCCATGATGCGCATATCCGCTCTTTCAGCTTCACCGAGAATAACGCCATCAGCCCGCAGGGGCTGGAGCTGTTCATGGAGCTGCTGAAATCCTACCACGGCGCCAACATGCTGCGCATGAAGGGCATCGTGAAAGTGTCGGACGACCCGGCGCGCCCGGTGGTCCTCCATGGCGTCCAGCACGTATTTCATCCGCCAGTAAGGCTCAGCCACTGGCCGGACGGGGACGAACGGACCCGCCTCGTGTTCATTGTGAAGGATATCGAAAAGCCGATGATCGAGGGGCTGTTCCGAGCGTTCACCGACCAGATCACCGGCGGGGCGGATGCCTTCACCGACAAGACGCTTTCACTCAACAGGTAATGCCATGGCCTTGAAACTGTACGGCTTGTCCAAATGCTCCACCTGCCAGAAGGCCATCGACTGGCTCGACGGGAACAAGATCGCCCACAGCTTTTCAGATGTGAAGGAAAACCCCATTACCATGGACCAGGTTGCCAAATGGTCCAGCAAGCTGGGCGGCTGGGAAAAAATGATCAACCGCTCAGGCTATACCTGGCGCGGCTTGCCGTCTGAAAAGACTGCGTCTCTCACTGAAGCTGAGGCTGTGATGCTGGCGGTCGAGAACCCATCCCTCATCCGCCGTCCCCTGATCGAGTACAAGGATGGCAGCGTGACGGTGAGTTTCTCGAAGAAGGTGCAGGAGATGGTGGTGTAGTTGAAAACTGATTGTCATCGCCGGACTTGTTCCGGCGACCCATCTTGCAGCAATTTCTACAGTCCGAGCACTTGGAGAAATGGGTCCCCGCAACAAGTGCGGGGATGACAGAACTTGATGTTGATCAGCCTCTAACCAGCGGCCTCGTCATGCAAGTGGGGCCGCCTTCGCCCT
>JBKJQU010000484.1:0-9474 GCA_046594995.1 Aestuariivirga sp. | reverse complement strand
GTGCCGAAGTCGGTTTCCTTGATGAGGGTCATGAGGTCTGCACTCCTATTCGGCGGCTATCTGGATGGGCTTGTCGAAGTCTTCTGCAAAATGCTTCACCGCACTCATAACCGGCATGGGGGTGAGGCCGCCCATGGCGCAGAGTGAACCATCCGTCATCGTCTGACAAAGGTCGGTGAGGAGTTCGAGGTTCCGGTCTCGGTCGATGCCGGCAACGATCTTGTCGATGACTTCGACGCCTCGCGTCGAGCCGATGCGGCAGGGCGTGCACTTGCCGCAGGATTCAACCGCGCAGAATTCCATCGCGAAGCGGGCCTGTGCAGCCATGTCCACCGAGTCGTCGAACACGACGAGGCCGCCGTGGCCAACCATGGCGGCATTCGCAGCGAAGGTTTCGTAATCCATCGGCAAGTCCATCTGTGACGCAGGCAGGTAGGCTCCGAGCGGGCCGCCGACCTGAATGGCGCGGATGGGACGGCCCGTGAAGGTGCCGCCGCCAAAGTCTTCCACGAGCTGGCGGAGCGTGATGCCGAATGCCTTTTCCACAAGGCCGCCTTGCTTGATGTTTCCGGCAAGCTGGAAGGGGAGCGTACCGTGCGAACGGCCCATGCCATAGTTCTTGTAGGTGGCGCCGCCCTTGGCAAGAATGTAGGGGACGGCGGCGAAGCTCAGCACATTGTTGATGACGGTGGGCTTGCCAAACAGGCCTTCGAGCGCCGGGATTGGCGGCTTTGGCCGCACCATGCCGCGCTTGCCCTCGATGCTTTCAAGCATGGCGGTTTCCTCGCCGCAAATATAGGCGCCCGCACCGCGGCGGACTTCAAGGTGGAATGATTTGTCCATACCCTGAATATGATCGCCCAGCCATTGTGCGGCTTCGGCAGCCAGGATCGCCTGCTTCATTGTTGCGATGGCATCGGGGTATTCGGAACGGATATAAATGTAGCCCTTGGTAGCGCCCACCGCGATGCCGGCAATTGTCATGCCCTCGATGAGCATGAGGGGGTCGCCCTCCATCACCATACGGTCGGCAAAGGTGCCGCTGTCGCCTTCGTCTGCGTTGCAGCAGATGTATTTCTGGTCACCCTTGGCATCGTGGACTGTCTTCCACTTGATCCCGGTGGGGAAGCCTGCACCGCCGCGGCCACGAAGGCCCGACTCGGCCACTTCGGCGACGATGGCAACACCCGTGAGGGCCAGAGACTTCTTCAGCCCCTCGAAGCCGCCATGGGCCACATAGTCCTGGACCGACACCGGATCGGTGATGCCGCAGCGCGCGAAGGTGAGGCGCTCCTGGTTCTTGAGATAGGGATGATGCTCGATGTTGCCGAGTCGCAACTTGTGCGCGCCACCCGACAGGAAACCGGCGGAAAAGAGTGAGGCGACGTCCTCCATCGCAACCGGGCCATAGGCGATGCGGCCTTCAGCGGTTTCGACCTCGACCATGGGTTCAAGCCACAAAAGCCCGCGCGAGCCGTTGCGCACGAGCTGCACATCCGCAAGCCTGGCGATTTCGGCAGCGACTTCATCAGCGCCGACCGAGCGCGCTGCCGAATCGCGGGGAACATAGACCCTGATCATACCTTGCACTCCGCTGCGATCTTCTCGAACCGGGCTTGGTCGACACGGCCAACCAGCTTGTCATCGACCATGATGGCGGGAGCGAGAGCGCAGTTTCCGAGGCAGTAGACCGCCTCGACGGTGATTGTGCCGTCCGCAGTCGTCTGACCGAATGTGATGTTGAGAGAGCGCTGAATCAAGGCCGCCAGCTCATTGCCCTTCATCGACTGGCAGGCTTCGGCCCGGCAAACCTTGATGACATGGCGTCCCGCAGGGGCGCGGCGGTAATCATGATAGAATGTCACGACGCCATGAACTTCGGCCCGCGACAGGTTCAGCGCCTTGGCCAGCGCCGGCAGCGCCGCCTCGGGGATGAAGCCCAACTCTTCCTGCAAATCATGCAGGATTTCCAGCAGCGCATCAGGCTTGTTGCCGTAGCGCAATGCAACTTCCCGGGCGGCGATGGCCGCGCTCGGCGTGAGGTCGATCAGAGTGTGTTTTCCGGGCATGCCGCCTTATGACGCAAAGTGGACGTCAATTCCAATCGGCGCCGCCTATGAGCTCATAGGCAGAGCGTATCATGATGGGGCGAAAAATCAGGCTTTTAACTTTTTCGCGGCAGCGAACAATCCGGCGATCAAGGGAGAGAGGGGCTCTCGCGGAAGGCCGACGAGACCTACGGCATGCTCGACCTTCGGCTCTACGAGGGGAATGGCCTTCACGCCTTCGAGGTGACCCAGAACATTGATGAAATATTCCGGCATGATGGAGGAGAGCCCCATCGACTTCACCGAGGCTAGCAGGTTCATGATCGAATTGGTTTCAAGCCGGGGCGAGGGATGTGCGTTGGCGGCCATGAAGGCGCGGTCGATGATGCGGCGGTTCTGCATGTTGGGGGTGAGCAGGCAGAGCGGTTCCTGCGCGGCATCCAGCCAGGTCACGCTCTTCTGGTTCGCATGGGGATTATCGGCGGAGACGAAGAGACAATAATGCTCGCGGTAGAGGGGGGCCTGCATCAGGCCCTCGACCGGCTCGTTGTCCAGATAGGTGATACCCGCTTCAATGGAGAAGTCATGCAGGTTGCGGAGGATTTCTTCCGAGCTCTGCGAGAGGACGGTGAATTCCACGCGGGGATTGTCGCGCTCCATCGCGCGGGTGAGCAGCGACACCATCGGGAGTGCCGAGGGGATGACGCCCAGCACGAGGCGGCCCACGAGTTCGCCCTTCCTGGATTTGATGGTGCCCAGTTCCTGCTGGAGAGATTGCCAGTTGTCGAGGATGAGATGTGCCCATTTCAGCACCCGTTCGCCTTCCGGCGTCAGGCCGATATAGCGCTGGTCGCGCTCGACGATGGGAACTCCAAGTTCCTGCTCAAGCTGGCGGATACGGCCCGACAGCGTTGGCTGCGTGACATGGCAGGCCTGTGCGGCGCGGGTGAAATGCTTCTCCCGCACAAGAGCCGCGAGATACTGGAGCTGACGAATATCCATGTGCGAGACCAATAGCCCTGATAGAGGCCACTTCAAGAAAAAACAAATTCCTCTATTAGGGAAATAGTCCTTGACAGCGTACGGTCATTGGGGTAGTAAATGGCATACTCCACAAATGGGTCAGGCGATGAGCGGCGACGGTGATGAACCGGCGCCCGATGGCTTTTGGGCATCGGCGCGCCAGCGGTACGAGGACGGCAAGGAACAGGTTGCGGCCATCGCGGCCGGAGCCGGGATGACGGCGCAGGCGCTGACGAACCACGCCAGAGCTTCCGGCTGGAAGCTGCGCGGTGCCGCGAAGAAGAAGCAGATCGGCACGCGCGAGACGATTGCACGGCTGAAGGCGCTGTTGCAGCAACGCCTGAGCGAACTCGAAGCGCAGATCGGAACCTTGAGCGAGCAGGCGACCGCCGCGACGAGCGAGCGCGACATTCGCGCGATGAACACCTTGGTGCGCACGCTGGAAAAGGTGCTGGAACTTGAACGGAAAGAACGAGCCCAGCGAGTTAAACAGCGAAAGGCCCACCGCGAGTTTAATGACGCCGAGCGTGAAGCGCTTGCGGACAAGCTTGACGGTCTACACCGGGAGATGCAGCAGCATTCTGCTGAAGAAGCTGTCGCGGACTCTGCCGATCCGGCAGGTGGCGCTTCTCAATCGTGACTGGCGCAATTGGGCCCGCGCGGGAAAGCAGCTGCCGCCTGACGGTGAGAATTGGCGGAGCTGGCTGATCCTCGGTGGCCGGGGTGCCGGAAAGACAAGGGCCGGCGCGGAATGGGTGCGGGCGCGGGCGCTGGGACTGTGGCCCGAGACGGGCCCGCGTTCGGAACGCATTGCCATCATCGGCCCGACCTTCGACGAGGCGCGGCTCGTCATGATCGAGGGCAAGTCCGGCATTCTTGCCATCCATGAGGATGACGAGCGCCCGGCTTACGAGCCTTCGAAGCGGCTGCTGACCTGGCCCAATGGTTCGATTGCGCAGGTGTTCTCGGCGGATGATCCGGATGGTTTACGGGGCCCGCAGTTCGACGCCGCCTGGTGCGACGAGTTGGGAAAATGGAAGCACGCCGAGGCTGCATGGGACATGCTGGCCTTCGCACTGAGATTGGGAACGAATCCGCGTGTGGTGATCACCACGACGCCACGGCCGAGTGCACTTCTGAAGCGGCTGCTGGCGGATGCGGCAACCGCGATCACAAGATCGCGCACGGCGGATAACCGCGCCCATCTGGCACGGAGCTTCTGGAAGGATGTTCAGGCGCGCTATGGCGGAACCAGACTGGGCCGCCAGGAACTTGACGGCGAACTGATCGACGATGATCCCGATGCCCTGTTCCGGCGCGACCTGATCGAGCAGGGCAGGGTGATGATGACACCGCCATTGCTGCGGATTGTGGTGGCGGTGGACCCGCCCGCGAGCCATGGCAAGAAGTCGAACGCCTGCGGCATCATCTGCGTGGGACTTGGAGATGACGGCATCGCCTATGTGCTGGAGGATTGTTCCGTCCACGGAGCACGCCCCTCGCAGTGGGCGGAACGGGTGGTGGCGCTCTATCATGGCCGCAACGCCGACCGGGTGGTGGCGGAAGTGAACCAGGGCGGCGCCATGGTGGAACAGGTGCTGCGTGAAGTGGATGCCAGCCTGTCGTTGAGGGCGGTTCATGCAACCCGGGGAAAGCAGGCGCGCGCCGAACCGGTGGCCGCACTTTACGAGCAGGGACGGGTGCGCCACGCAGGCGTGTTTCCCGAACTCGAAGACGAAATGTGCTCCGCCATCCGTGCGGGGCTGAAAAGCCCGGACCGGCTTGATGCCTTGGTGTGGGCAGTGACGGACCTGATGCTGCGGCGGACGGGTGATCCGCGCGTTCGAACTCTTTGAAGGATGAAGCGATGCTGGAAAGACTGAGACGGTTCCTTGCGCCGGAGCAGAAGCGATCGGCTGCCGCACCGCTGATCTCGTTCCACACAGCGGGGCGGCCGCAGTGGACGCCGCGCAACTATGCGGCACTGGCAACCGAGGGCTTCGCCTCCAATGCCATCGGTTATCGCGCCGTGCGCATGATTGCGGAATCAGCCGCTTCCATCCCCTGGCTCGTCTATGAAGGCGAGGCGGAGGCTACGTCGCATCCGCTTCTTGATCTTTTTGCCAAGCCCAATCCCGGACAGCCGGGGCGCGAATTCTTCGAGATGCTCTTTGGCTTCCTGCTGGTGGCGGGGAATGCCTATGTGGAAAAGGTGGAACTCGATGGCGCATCCCGCGAGATCTATGCGCTGCGGCCCGACCGGATGAAGGCCATTGCCTCGTCCAGCGGTTGGCCCGAGGCTTTCGAATACTCCGTCAACGGACAATCGGTGCGGATGCCGCGCGAGAACGTGCTGCACCTGAAGCTGTTCAACCCGCTGAACGATCACTACGGCATGTCGCCGCTGGAAACCGCACAGCGTTCCATCGACACGCATAATGCGGCGGCCGCCTGGAACAAGGCGATGCTGGACAATTGCGCGAGGCCATCGGGCGCGCTGATCTATGCGGCGGGCGACGGGCACCTGACCACCGAACAGTTCGACCGCCTGAAACGCGAGCTTGAGAATTCCTATCAGGGGGCATCGAACGCCGGCCGCCCCATGGTGCTGGAAGGAGGCCTCGACTGGAAGGAAATGGGTTACAGCCCGAAGGACATGGAATTCATCGCGGCGAAGAACACCGCGGCCCGCGAGATTGCCCTGGCCTTCGGCGTTCCGCCCATGCTGTTAGGCATTCCCGGCGACAATACTTTTGCGAATTACGCCGAAGCCAACCGCACCTTCTGGCGCCAGACGGTGTTGCCGCTGGCAAGCCGCGTGGCCGAGGCCATGACCGGCTTCCTCGGGCAGGGTGGTGTAAGGCTGGCGCACGACTTGGACCAGGTGGAAGCATTGGCCCCTGACCGCGAGGCCCTGTGGGCGAGGCTCGAGCGCGCAAGCTTTCTCACGGAAGATGAGAAGCGAGCGGCGGTGGGTTACGGGGCACTCAATCGTCCTCTCCCGTTTGCGGGAGAGGAAGGGTCCCCGACGAAGTCGGGGTAGGTGAGGGGAAGCAGTGCAAAGCTTCGATCAGTCCCTCCGCTTCCCCTCATCTCCCCGCTGCGCGGGTCCCTTCTTCTCCCGCAAGCGGGAGAAGACGCTTCGGCCGCATGCGATAGCAAATTTTCAGGAGTAACTTATTCATGCAGACCCGCCGGGAAAAGAACCGGCTGGGGCAGCCGCTTTGCGCCTGCTCTGGCACGGGCGTGTTCGTGGGCTATGCGAGCCTGTTCGGGCGGCGCGACCAGTCTGGTGACATCGTGATGCCCGGGGCATTCGCGGCCAGCCTCAAGCGCCGGAGTTCTTCCGATATCCGCATGCTGTTCCAGCATGACCCCGCCGAGCCCGTGGGCTCCTGGCTGGAGCTGCGCGAGAATGATCGCGGCCTCTACGTCGAAGGCCGGCTCGACGGCAACGTGCAGCGTGGACGCGAAATCATGTCGCTGCTCGAAAGCAAAGGCCTCGATGGCCTGTCGATCGGCTTCAGGACGGTGACGGCACGGCGCGACCGCGCGAGCGGTGCGAGGCTTCTGCAGCAAATCGACCTGTGGGAAATCTCGCTCGTCACATTCCCCATGCTCGAGGGCGCGCGCGTTTCGCAAACGAAGCGGCGCGTTCTCGATGCTGCGCAGCAGGCCTTCCAGCCTCGCTCTGGCAATTTTATTACTGGCGCATCTCCCTTGACGCAGAGCTCAAAAGCTTTGCGGGGAGAAGCGCTGCCCCATCCCGTTGAACGGGGGACACCCTCCCTCGCCGCCCTGTTCCGGGATGGGGCCCGCATTTTCCAACCAGGAGAGACGTGAAGACATGGACAACGGACTTGAGACGAAAGTCGCCTTTGGCGACTTCATGCAGGCTTTCGAGGCCTTCAAGGATGCCAACGACGAGAGGCTCGGCCAGATCGAGCAGCGCATGAGCGCCGACGTGGTGACGAGCGACAAGGCCGATCGCATCAACCGCGCGATCGACGAGACGAAGGCGCGCGTTGATGAACTGACGCTGAAAGCCCGGAGGCCCCGCCTGACCGGCACAGACGAGGCGGCACCTGCTTCGCGCGAGCACAAGCTGGCTTTCGAAACCTATGTGCGGAAGGGCGAGGCAACGGGCCTCTCGGGCATCGAGGCCAAGGCCATGTCGGTTGGATCGAACCCCGATGGCGGCTTCCTCGTGCCGGCCGAACTCGAAACCGAGATTGGCCGCAGGCTTACCGTGGCTTCCCCGATCCGGGCAATCTCAGGCGTGCGCCAGGTTTCGGCGGCGATCTACAAGAAGCCCTTCGCCGCCACCGGCTTTGCAACCGGCTGGGTGGGCGAAACGGCAGCAAGGCCCGAGACTGCTTCGCCGACGCTGGCGGAACTGCAGTTCCCGGCCATGGAGCTTTATGCAATGCCCGCCGCGACGCAGGCGCTGCTGGATGACTCGGCGGTGAACCTCGACCAGTGGATCGCGGAAGAAGTGCAACAGGTCTTCGCCGATCAGGAGAGCACGGCCTTCGTGACGGGCAACGGCGTGAACCGCCCCAAGGGCTTCCTCGATTACACGAAGATTGCCGATGCCTCGTGGACATGGGGCAATTTGGGCTACATCGCCAGCGGTGTTGCGGGTGCATTCCCGGCCACCAACCCTTCCGACAAGCTGATCGACCTCGTCTACGCGTTGAAGAGCGGCTACCGCCAGAACGCGACCTGGGTTCTGAACCGCAAGACGCAGGGCGTGATCCGCAAGTTCAAGGATGTCGACGGCAACTATCTCTGGCAGCCGGCGGCGAGTGCCGACGGCAAGGCCATGCTGCTGAACTTCCCCATCGCGGAGAGCGAGGATACGCCGGACATCGGCACCGATACTTTCGCGCTGTCCTTCGGCGATTTCGGGCGCGGTTATCTGATCGTCGACCGCGTGGGCGTGCGTGTATTGCGCGATCCCTATTCCGCCAAGCCATATGTGCTGTTCTACACGACAAAGCGCGTGGGCGGCGGCGTGCAGAACTTCGAAGCGATCAAGCTGATGAAGTTCGGTCTCACGTAAACACTGTTCAACTGCAACTGACGGCGGATGGCGCTTCCTTTACGGGCGCCATTCGCATTTCGGGGGACCCCATGGCTTCAGTTCTTGTGACACCGCCCGCGATCGAGCCCGTTTCGCTTGCCGAGGCGAAGGCGCATTTGCGTATCACCCATGCCGACGAGGACGCGCTGATCTCGACGCTGATCGTTTCGGCGCGCCGCATCGTGGAGGCGCGGACGGGACTTCTACTGATCGAGCAGGAGTGGACCTGCTATCTCGACGACTGGCCTGATGACGGCGTGATCGCCATTCCGCTGTCGCCTGTTTCCGCCGTCGAGGACCTGTCGGTCTTCGGCGAGAACGATACCCCGGCAGTGATCGACCCGGCCCACTATTACGTGGACGTTGCATCGCGCCCCTCACGCCTGATGCTGCGGGGCTCCCGCGTGTGGGCAAGGCCCGGCCGCATCGGCAATGGTATCGCTATTGCGGTGACGGCCGGATTTGGGACGACTGCCGTGGCCGTGCCGGAAGCCTTGCGCCAGGCGATCCTGTTGCTGGTGGCGCATTGGCATGAGCATCGCGGCAATGCCGAGCCGCCGGCTCTGCCGCTAACGCTTGACGCGCTGACGCAGCCCTTCCGCGCGGTGCGGCTGTGAGCAACCCGGCTCATTCGCTTCAGGTTGCGATGCGCGGCGCATTGCTTGCCCACGCGCCGCTGACCCTGCTTCTGGGGGACGCACATGTGTTCGAGGAAATGCCGCACGGCGCGCTGGCGCCGTATGTGAGTTTTGGTGACATCGAAACCCGCGACTGGAGCGTTGCGGACGCCAAGGCGCACGAGCACTTCGCGACGATCAGTGTGCGGACGAACAGCCGCAGCCGGAAGCTGGCGCAGGAAATTCTCGACGAGATCGAGACCGTGCTTGATGGCGCCGCACTGACGCTTTCCGGGCACCGGCTGGTGAACCTCAGGCTGAACTTCTGGAGCGTGTCACGCGAGAAGAACGGCGAAAACTTCGGAGCGGTCCTCCGCTTCCGTGCCGCAACCGAACCGCTTTAGGAGAACATCATGGGCGCACAGAAAGGGCGCGATCTTCTGCTGAAGATCGACGCGACGGGAGCAGGCAGCTTCCAGACGGTGGCGGGCCTCAGAAGCCATACGATCTCGTTCAATGCCGAGACGGTGGATGTGAGCCACCAGGAATCCGCCGGGCAATGGCGCGAGCTGCTGGCGGGTGCCGGATTGAAATCCTCGAGCATCCGCGGCTCCGGCATCTTCAAGGATGCGGCATCGGACGCGACGATCCGGGGTTACTTCTTCAACGGCACAATCCGCGAGTGGCAGGTGATCGTGCC
>JBKJQU010000309.1:0-3562 GCA_046594995.1 Aestuariivirga sp. | reverse complement strand
ATAGTAGCTGTGACGCAGGTTCTTGAGGGTGATCTTTGCCATCAGCGGATCAACTCCCCGTTTGCATCGAAAAACATCGCCTGATCGAGATCGGCATGCAGCGTGGCGGAGGCGCCGACCTCAAAGGCATGAATGCCGTGCGACTGGCTGACCCATGTGCTGCCACCGGTATCGACATGGATGATGCTTTCTGATCCCGAGAGTTCGGTGACCAGAACGCGGCCGTTGAACGCCCCGGAGGTGTTCGCGGATTTCACCGTCGTCACGTGGTGCGGTCTGATACCCATCGTATAACGTCCATCGGGCAATGACCTCGCCGAGCCTGCGGGCCATGTCACAGTGCCGAACACCGTCATCGTGTCGCCGCGCTTTTCGATTGCTGCCGTGTTGATTGGCGGATCGGAGAAGACCTGCGCGGTGACGAGATCCTTCGGTGTTCGATAGATCGCCGAGGTGGGGCCAAACTGCGTGACGCGGCCTTCATGCAACGCCGCGGTGGTGCCGCCGAACAGCAGCGCCTCGATGGGTTCCGTCGTCGCATAGACCACGATCGCATCGCGGCCCGCAAACAGCTTCGGCAATTCCTCGCGCAGTTCCTCGCGCAGCTTGTAGTCGAGGTTGGCAAGCGGTTCGTCGAGAAGAATCAGGTCAGAGTCCTTGACGAGGGCGCGCGCAATCGCCGTGCGCTGCTGCTGCCCGCCGGACAATTCATTGGGGCGCCGCTTCAGCATGGGCGTCAATCGCAGGAGGTCTGCCACCTTGTTCACGCGGACATCGATCTCAGGCTTACTCATGCCGGCCACGCGGAGCGGCGAGGCGATGTTGTCGTAGACGTTGAAATTCGGATAGTTGATGAACTGCTGATACACCATCGACACGTTGCGCTTCTGCACGGCAACGCCGGTCACATCCTTGGCGCGGAACCGGATCGTTCCGGATGACGGCTTCTGGATTCCTGCCATCAACTGCATCAGCGTGGTCTTGCCGGAAAGCGTGGTGCCCAGCAGCACGTTGAAGGAGCCGGGCTCCAGGACCAGCGAGGTCGGATGGATATGCGTATCCGCACCCACCTGTTTGGTGATGTTGTTCAGTTCGAGAGACATGAGGGTTCTGTGCTTTCCTGGACTCGGGATCGGTCAACAGGTTCTTCTGAGTAAGCCCGGGGCGCGCGCGTTTTGAGTCACGCGCCCCGGTGTTGCAGGTCAGCTCAAGCTTACTTCTGCCAGGCCTTGATGATGTCCTCGTAGGCCACCGTCACGCCCTGTTCCTTTTCGTTCTCGATCTTGGCCTTCGGGCCGTCTGCCTTGCCAAGCCACTCGGCCGCATCCTTCTCGGCATTCAGACGCGGGCCGCAGCCACCATAGGTCTTGTTGGCTTCGTCAGCAGCCTGCATGCGGGCCATGATCTGGTCCATTTCGCTGGCGAGACGGTCCATCGCTTCCTGCGGCGTGAAGGCGCCGGAGTTCACGTCACCGATCTGCTGCCACCAGAGCTGGGCCAGCTTCGGATAATCCGGAACGTTGATGCCGGTGGGCGACCAACGCACACGGTCGGGAGAGCGATAGAACTCGACGAGACCGCCGAGCTTCGGCGCGCGTTCCGTGAAGGACTCATGGTTCGCGGTCGAATTGCGGATGAAGGTCAGGCCAACCTGGCTCTTCTTCACGTCCAAGGTCTTCGACACGGCGAACTGGGCATAAAGCCAGGCTGCCTTGGCGCGATCTGCGGGCGTGGATTTCAGGATCGTCCACGAGCCCACGTCCTGATAGCCGACCTTCTGGCCGTCCTTCCAGTAGACGCCGTGTGGGCTCGGGGCCATGCGCCAGAGCGGGTTGCCCTGATCGTCGACCGTGTTGTTGCCTTCCGACTTCGGCGCCACCATCGAGGCGGTGAAGGCCGTGTACCAGAAGATCTGCTGGGCGACGTTGCCCTGCGCGAGAGCCGGCAGAGACTGGTAGAAGTCATAGTCGGCAGCGCCCGGAGGAGCGTACTTCCGCAGCCATTCATCCCACTTGGCGATGGCGTAGACAGAAGCCGGGCCATTGGTTTCGCCGCCGCGCGAGACGCTTGCGCCCGAGGGGTTGCAGGAACCCTTCTCCATGCGGATGCCCCACTCGTCGATCGGCACGCCGTTTGGTTCACCAACCGAGCCAGCGCCTGCCATCGAGAGCCAGGCGTCGGTCATGCGCCAGCCAAGATCAGGCGCGCGCTTGCCGTAGTCCATGTGGCCAAAGATCTTGACGCCGTCGATTTCCTTCACGTCGTTGGTGAAGAATTCGGCGATGTCTTCATAGGCTGACCAGTTCACGGGAACGCCAAGGTCGTAGTTGTACTTGGCCTTGAACTTCTCCTTCAGGTCGGCGCGGTCGAACCAGTCCTTGCGGAACCAGTAAAGATTGGCGAACTGCTGGTCGGGAAGCTGGTAGAGCTTGCCGTCGGGGCCGGTGGTGAACTGCTTGCCGATGAAGTCATCGAGATCAAGCATCGGGTTGGTGACATCCTTGCCATCGCCGGCCATGAAGTCGGTGAGGTTCAACGACTGCTGCAGGCGCGAGTGCGTGCCGATCAGGTCCGAGTCATTGACGTAAATATCGTAAAGGTTGCGGTTGGTCTGCATCTGTGTCTGCACAGCCTGCACGACTTCGCCTTCGCCGAGGATCTGATGGTTCACCTTGATGCCGGTGATTTCCTCGAAGGCCTTGGTCAGAACGGTCGATTCATAGGTGTGCGTCGGAATGCCTTCCGAGAGCGCGTTGATTTCCATGCCCTTGAAGGGCTCGGCGGCCTTGATGAACCATTCCATTTCCTTGATCTGGTCTTCCTTCGAAAGGCTCGAAGGCTGGAATTCGGAATCGATCCATTTCTTGGCAGCCTCGATGTCGGCAAGGCTGGGACTCGTAAAGGCTACGAGCGCCATTGCCGCCGCAGAGGCGAGATATTTCAGCTTCATTGATGGTCCTCCCTGGTGTCGAAATTAGTGCCAACTCGAGTAGCACCTGCGACAAACTATCATCCGAAACAAAACGAACGTCAATAGTCATAATTTCGAACTTATTGTGCAGTGCAAGATTGCGAAAACCGAAAAAAAGTGAAATTATCAGGTTTGCGCAGACGCTGAATCATCTCTGTCGTCCTGCCGAAGTCCTTGAAGTCGCGGAGCAATCATGCAGGGCGTCAGCCCCCGTCAACAACAGATTCTCAATCTCGCCCGGCAGACCGGAAGCGTGATGGTGGAGGATCTTGCGGTGCGTTTCGACGTGACGCCGCAAACCATCCGCAAGGATTTGAACGAACTCTGCGATGCGCGGATGCTGGCGCGCACCCATGGCGGCGCAATGCTGTCATCGGGCGTCGAGAACGTCGCCTATGAAGCCCGCAGGCAACTCGCGGCTTCCGAGAAAGTGGTGATCGGGCAGCATGCGGCGCGGCTCATTCCCAATAATTGCTCGCTGTTTATCAACATTGGCACGACGACGGAGGAAGTAGCCCGCGCGCTCGTCCATCACGAGGGCCTGCTGGTGATCACCAACAATATTCATGTGGCGACGATCCTCATGCCGCG
>JBKJQU010000096.1:0-2691 GCA_046594995.1 Aestuariivirga sp. | reverse complement strand
GAATAGGTGGCGATCGCTTCCGGCTCGGCGGTGAAGCTTTTAAGCTTCACCTCGCCCCGGATGCCATGGGCGCCGGTGATGGCTCCAACCAGAACCATGTCACGCGGCGCCATCGCGTGTCAGCTCTAGCCGGCGGCCTTGGCGGCTTCCAGTTTCTCGCGCTCGAGACGCTTCTTGCCGGGAAGGGCCTTGTTAGGGTTATTGCGGGCTTCGCGCTTGGCAAGGCCGGCCTTGTCAAGAAAGCGCAGAACGCGGTCGGTGGCCTGCGCGCCCTTCTTCAGCCAGGCTGCGGCCTTCTCGTTGTCGAGCTTCATGCGGTTGACGTCGTCCTTCGGCAGCATCGGGTTGAAATGCCCGACGACATCAATGAACTTGCCATCGCGGGGCGCTGCCGCATCCGCAATGACGATATGATAGTACGGGCGCTTCTTGGTGCCCGCGCGTGCGAGACGCATCTTAACGGCCATGGTCTTTCTCCTTGATGATCCGTGTTTAGTTGATAGTCATTCGTAGGGTTATATTCTTGCCAAGTGTCATGCCAGACTTGGGCAATTCAAAAGATGGTTTTAGCGTTACACCGATAAGATTGCAGACTTCATCCGGCTTCACCGATACGCGCTCTGTGTCGCTCATTACCAACAGAATTTCGTAGTCGTAGCTAAGTGCCTCTGGAAAATCCTCCTCATCACCCCAGATTTCCACTTGGTCGGGAAGTGACTCGTAAGAATAGACTTCAATTGCCTCAATGACGCTCCGACCGGCCCCGGTATCATAGCTCCACGTGCTACGAAAATCTGACCACAGCTTAGCCCAAGGCTCCCGACTTACTTGAAGAGACAGGCGATAATAATAATCTTGCGTCAATGGCGCTTCAAACTCTTCGACATCAAGAAATACGCATTGTGCCTCATCCCGACCAGCTCGTGTGATGAAGACAAGCCGATCGCATTCCACGGAACCACTTCTGGACGCCGATATCCAAGGCATGCGTAGACTGAGCTGTTCGCCAATAAGGCATCTCAGAGCAGCGATTGACTGCTCGGAAAGCCTTTCCTCGATAAGTGTCAGTGCTCGCGCCATCATTTCTTCTTGCCCGGAAGCCCGGGCAATCCCCTGAAGGGCGATCCGCCGCCAAGCCCTGGCAATCCGCCGAGGCCCGGAAGCTTTCCTGCGCCAAGCCCCGGCAATCCCGGAAGCTTGGGCATCTGCGGAAGCGATCCGCCCTTCATCATCTCTTTCAAATCTTCCGGCAGCGCGTTGGGGTCGAGGTTTGCAAGTTCGGCTTGCATCTTTTCCAGTTCGGCTGCATCGGGGCCGCCCTTGGCGCCGCCCATCATCTTGCCGAACAGGCCCTTGCCCTGGCCCATCTGCTTCATCATCGCGGCCATCTGGACATGCATCTTCAGCAGCCGGTTCACTTCCTCGACCTTGGTGCCGGAGCCTGCGGCCACGCGCTTCTTGCGCTTGGCGTCCATCACCTTGGGGTGGCGGCGTTCATAGGGCGTCATCGATCCGATGATCGCCATCTGGCGCTTCAGCACCTTGTTGTCGAGGTCGAGGCCGTCCATCTGCTTCTTGATCTTGCCCATGCCGGGCAGCAGGTTCATGACGCCGCCCATGCCGCCTATCTTCTGCAGCTGGCGCAATTGATCAGCGAGGTCCTCCAGATCGAAGGAGCCCTTCCGCATACGGTCGGCGATTTTCTTCGCCTTGTCCTGGTCGATTTCAAGCGCGGCCTTTTCCACGAGCGAAACCACGTCGCCCATGCCGAGAATGCGGCCGGCAATGCGCTCAGGGTGGAAATCCTCCAGCCCGTCGAGTTTTTCGCCCGTGCCCATCAGCTTGATGGGCTTGCCCGTGACCGCGCGCATGGAGAGTGCGGCACCGCCGCGTCCGTCGCCGTCAATCCTCGTCAGCACGATGCCGGAAATGCCGATCTTCTCATCAAAAGAGCGCGCCAGATTCACGGCGTCCTGGCCGGTCAGGGCATCGGCCACCAGAAGCGTTTCGTTGGGCTTCACGATATCGCGGACGGCGGCTGCTTCCGCCAGCAGCTCCTCGTCGATGTGGAGGCGGCCCGCGGTGTCGAGCATCACGACGTCATAGCCACCCTTCCGGGCTTCCGACATGGCACGGCGGGCGATCTGCACCGGGTTCTCGCCCATGATGATGGCGAGCGTGTCGACCTTCACCTGTGTGCCGAGGATCGCCAGCTGCTCCTGCGCGGCGGGGCGCCTCGTATCGAGGGACGCCATCAGCACGCGGCGCTTATCGCGCTCGGTAAGCCGCTTGGCGATCTTGGCGGTGGTCGTCGTCTTGCCCGAGCCCTGAAGGCCAACCATCAAGATGGCGACAGGTGGCGAGGCGCGGAGGTTCAGGGCCGAGCCTTCGGAGCCGCCCAGCGTTTCGACTAGCGCGTCATGGACGATCTTGACGACCATCTGGCCGGGCTTCACCGACTTGACGATCTCGGCGCCAACGGCCTTGGCCTTCACCTTCTCGGTGAAGGTGCGGACGACTTCCAGGGCCACGTCAGCTTCCAGCAGCGCGCGGCGGACCTCGCGCAGCGCTTCGTCCACGTCGGCATCAGACAGCGCACCGCGTCCGGTGATCTTGTCCAATATGCCAGACAGGCGCTCGCTTAAACTATCAAACATCTCTTCGCTTCCTCCGGCCCAAACGCATTTCGCA
>JBKJQU010000059.1:0-5822 GCA_046594995.1 Aestuariivirga sp. | reverse complement strand
ATAGGCCTGGCCATAGCGCTCGGTGAAGAAGTTCAGGACGGGGTCGCCGTGGAAGCCTTCGGCATTGGCGATCTCGACAGTCGTGTTGTGAATATTGCCGGCGCGCAGCATGCCCTTGGAGCCGTGCACTTCAATGCGCTGGTCGTAGCCGTATGTTGCGCGGCGCGAGTTGGTGATGACGCAGATCTTGCCCGATGCCGTCTGCATCTGCACCGCTGCGGTGTCGACGTCACCGGCTTCGCCGATCGCCTTGTCGACCAGTGCCGAGCCCAACGCGGAGACGGTGACGAACTCCTCGCCGACCAGGAAGCGCGCGAGATCGACGTCGTGGATCATCATGTCGCGGAACAACCCGCCCGATGATTTCACATAATCCGCAGGCGGCGGCGAGGGATCGCGGCTGATGATCGTGGCCAGTTCGACGTTCCCGATGTCGCCCTTGCGGATGCGCTTTTCGAGGGAGGCGAAGTTCGGATCGAAGCGGCGGTTGAAGCCGATCATCAGGGTGGTCTTGTTCTTTTCGACGGTTTTCAGGCATTCCTCGATGCGCGCGACCGAGAGGCTCACCGGCTTCTCGCAGAGTACGCTCTTTCCCGCATTCGACGCCGCCTCGATCTGTTCCGCATGAAACGGCGTGGGCGTTGCGATCAGGATCGCATCCACATCCCTGGCCTTGATGATGTCCTCGACACTCGCGACCTTGGCACCGACCTCGGCCGCCAAATCCGCCGCCGCCTTCGGCAACGCATCCGCCAAATAGGCGACCGTCGCCTTGCCCGACGCGGCGATGGTGCGGGCATGCACCTTGCCGATCCGCCCTGCTCCCAGAACTCCAAATCTCATCATCTCAGGTCCTCCACTCAGTGCCGCTCATGCACGCAAAGCGCATGCATTCTGATCGGTTTTTCATCGGTTTTTGGTGCAAAAAGCACGCCTTTTTAGCGCATGTTTATTCCACTTCCAGAGGCAAATTGCGCTGTAATTGCCGATCCGGACAACGCTCTCATGCTGGAATTAATAGAACAAACATTCCGAATTGACATCAGTTTGGAATTGCTGTTTCGTCTTGTCAAGGTGGAAACCTGGTGGGAGTGATCGATGGCAACGGGCGTGGATGAAGGTGAACGGCTGGACGTGATCACCATAGGACGCTGCTCGGTCGATCTCTATGGTCAGCAGATCGGGTCGCGGATGGAGGATGTGACTTCATTTGCGAAGTCGGTGGGCGGATGCCCTTCGAACATCGCCATCGGCACGGCGCGGCTTGGACTGAAGTCCGGCCTCATCACACGCGTGGGCGACGAACAGATGGGGCGCTATGTGAAGGAGCAGATGACGCGCGAAGGCGTGGCGCTTGACGGGATCACGACGGATCCTTCGCGGCTGACCTCGCTGGTGCTGCTTTCGGTCGAGAACGACAAGACCTTTCCTCTGATCTTCTATCGCGACAACTGTGCCGACGGCGCGCTGGACGAAACGGATGTGGACGAAGACTTCGTGAAATCATCGGCTGCCGTGCTGGTGACGGGCACGCATTTTTCGGAACCGAATACCGATGCCGCGCAGAGGAAGGCGATGCGCATCGCCAAGGCGAATGGCGGCAAGGTGATCCTCGATATCGACTACCGGCCCAACCTGTGGGGGCTTGCGGGGCTGGGTGCGGGTGAAGAACGCTACATAAAGTCCGACAAGGTGTCGGAGCATCTGAAAACGATCCTTCCGGACTGCGACCTGATCGTGGGCACCGAAGAGGAAGTTCACATTGCGGCGGGAACGGAAGACACGCTGGAGGCGCTGCGGATCATCCGTACACTGTCTAACGCCGTCATCGTGCTAAAGCGCGGGCCGATGGGTTGCGTGGTCTACCCGGATGCCATTCCCGATGCGCTGGACAAAGGCATCGTCGGCACCGGATTTCCGATCGAGGTTTATAATGTTCTGGGAGCTGGCGACAGCTTCATGTCCGGCTTCCTGCGCGGCTGGCTGAAGGGCGAGGACTATCAGACGAGCGCCACATGGGCCAATGCCTGCGGGGCCTTCGCGGTGTCCCGCCTGTTGTGCTCGCCCGAGATCCCGACATGGGAGGAACTGCAATTCTTCCTCAAACATGGAAGCCCGCACAAGGCGCTGCGGAAGGATGAAGCAATCAACCATGTGCATTGGGCGACGACAAGGCGCGCACAACCGGAACGGCTGCAGGCGCTGGCCATCGATCATCGCATGCAGCTTGAAGCCATGGCTGACACGGCTGGCGCACCGCGCGCACGGTTGAACGGCTTCAAACGGCTGGCGATTGCCGCCATCGGCAAGGTTTCGGTCGGCAAACCCGGCTTCGGCACGCTTCTCGATGACGTTTATGGCCGCGAGGCAATGTTCGACGCGGCGAAGCTGGGGCTTTGGGTGGGGCGGCCACTTGAACAGCCGGGTTCGCGCCCCTTGCGGTTCGAGTTCAGCCAAGACGTTGGTGCGCGGCTGGCCGAGTGGCCGGTGACGCATACGATCAAGTGCCTCTCCTTCTACCATCCCGACGATCTTCAGGAACTGAAAACCGAACAGGCGCAAAAGCTGCGGACACTTTATGAAGCGGCGCGGAAGGTTGGGCGCGAGTTGCTGATCGAAATCATCGCGGGCAAACACGGCAAGCTTGACGACAATACCATCGCACGGGCGCTGGAAGAGCATTATGCGCTGGGACTCAAGCCCGACTGGTGGAAGCTGGAGCCGCAGGCCTCATCGCAAGCCTGGGAGAATATCTGCAACGTCATCGGGAAACATGATCCGTGGTGCAGGGGCATCGTGCTTCTGGGGCTCGAGGCGCCGGAAGCGGAGCTTGCGAGGGCCTTCGAGGCAACGGAGCGACACCGTCTGGTGAAGGGGTTCGCAGTGGGCCGCACGATCTTCAACCATGCAGCACAGCAGTGGCTTTCGGGCAAGATGACGGATGCTGCGGCGGTTGCAGATATGGCGGGTCGCTTCGGAAATCTTGTAAGCTTGTGGGACAAGACGCATCGCGCCAACGCGTAACGCCAACAAATTGACGCCAGGCGGAATTTACCGGCGCTGTGCGTAACCGAAAGGTACCAGACATGTCGAAGCTGAAAATTCATCCGCAGGCTGACGAAGGCCGGATCGTGAATGTGACGCCCGCGAGCGCTGGCTGGACCTATGTGGGCTTCGAGTTGTGGAAGCTGAAGCCGGGGCAGAAGGCAACAGGCGGCGAGGCGGGCAGGGAAGTGTGTCTCGTGTTCATCAGCGGGCGGGGGCAGGCTGTTGCAGGTGCTCAGGATTTCGGCGTGATCGGTGAGCGGCTGTCGCCCTTCGAGGGAAAGCCGTGGTCGGTCTATGTGCCGGCGGGTGAGCGGTGGAGTGTTGAGGCGCACACGGAGGTGACACTGGCCGTGTGCACCGCGCCCGGTGAGGGGAGGCTTCCCGCACGCCTGATCGGGCCTCAGTCGCTGCATCAGGAAACGCGGGGCAAGGGATCGAATACACGGCATGTGACCAACATCATTCCCGAATGGGAGCCCGCCGAGGGACTGCTGGTGGTGGAGGTGATCACGCCCGGCGGCTGCACGTCGTCTTATCCGCCGCACAAGCACGACGAGGACAATCTTCCGCATGAATCATTGCTGGAAGAAACTTATTATCATCGCATCAACCCGCCGCAGGGCTTCGCCTTCCAGCGCGTATATACCGATGATCGCTCGCTGGACGATGCGATGGCGGTGGAAGACGGCGACGTGACGCTGGTGCCGAAGGGCTATCATCCTTGCGCAACGACGCACGGTTATGACCTCTATTATCTGAACGTGATGGCGGGCCCGAAGCGCACGTGGAAATTCCACAACGCGCCGGAACACCAGTGGCTGCTGAAGGCCTAAGGAGCCAGCGTCTGGCGATATTTTTCCGCGTCCCAGTTGACGAGGCGGTCGATGTCATCATCCGTCAGGGCCACGAGTTCGTCCTGCTCCTCGATGCGGCGCATGACATCGGCGAGGCAGCGGCCCATCGGTTCGATCGCGGGCCTGGCATCGTCACGGATCAGCACGCCCTGGCCGGGGATCGCCACGAGCGGCGGGTTGCCCTTGAAAGACGTGGCGACGCCGACGCCTAGGAACACGACGTGATCGGGATAGAAAACGAGCTTATGGCCGCGCTTCAGGGCCAGCGGATCGGTTGCCAGTGCATGGGTTTGATCGCTTGCGGCGGGGCGATAGGCGGTGCCGGCGCAGAGTTTTTTGAGGGCCGAACGATCGGGCGCTGTTGCGGCGCGGACCGGACGGGTGACGGCGGAC
The DNA here is from genome assembly GCA_046594995.1 of Aestuariivirga sp. Lineage (GTDB taxonomy): Bacteria > Pseudomonadota > Alphaproteobacteria > Rhizobiales > Aestuariivirgaceae > Aestuariivirga. Next base: position 1,527 of record JBKJQU010000059.1, on the reverse strand, counting down.
ACCACTTTCTCAAGCAGTTCTTCGGCTTCGGCGACGGTTGAAGCCGCGACGACGAGGCCGTGGTTTCCCAGCACCAGCACATCGATGCCGGGGCGCAACCTCGCGGAGATTTCGCCCGCGAGTGGCAGGCCCGGCCTTGCATAGGGAATATATGCCCAGTTGAAGTCTGCGAGCTTTTCAGAGAGGCGCTGTTCACCATCGGCGCGAATGGCCCAGGCGATGGTGTTGACGCAGTGGACGTGAACGACGACGCGCTGCGGCATGAGGGCGTGGACGATCGTCTCGATCGAAGGGCGGAGGCCGGTTGAGTTCAGGTCGGTACGCACGAAGGCGGTGCAGGATTCACACGCCGGATCGTTCTGCGCGAGTGCTGACATGATCGCCGCATGATCGAGCGGCACGAAGATGTCTCGTACCTCGGCATCCTTCAACCAGGTGCCGGAAGCCTTGATCCAGATGATGCCATTATCTTTCAGCGACGTGTTGCCGCCGGCGGCTTGCACCAGCAGGGGATCGGCGCCGACGCGGGCCGAAAGTTTGCGAAGCTGGTCAAGTTCTACCATGTGAAAGAGTCCATCCAGTAATCGGGTTCGGGATCAAGCATGGCCGGATCATGGCCTTGCGACACACCGGTCAAGACGAGAAGCGTGGAGAAGCCTGCGTTGCGGCCACCTGCAACATCATGTTCCGCGCTGTCGCCGATGCAGAGGATGCGCTTCGGGTTGCCGATGAGCCTTGCAGCGTGCTGGTAGATCGCGGCATAAGGCTTGCCGATCCAAGTGACCTTGCCGCCCATCTCCTCATAGAGCGCAGCGATGGCGCCGGGTGCCGGCAGGAGGCCATCAGGTGTGAGCATCAGCTTGTCCGGATTGCAGCAGATGGCGGGAAGCGTGAGACCTTTGAGCCGCTCGCGGTATTGCTCGAGCGATGTTTTCGGCGCGTTGGAGCCGAGGATGAGGATCACATCCGCATCGCGCAGGGTTTCGACGAAGGTGATGCCGTCGAAGCCGTAGTCCTCGCCGTCCTTGCCGATGAGATAGGCATGGAGCGGGCCCTCATCCGCCCTTCGGGCACCTTCTCCCATGACGTCGTCACGGGAGAAGGGAAGCAGAGTCGCGTGAGCCACCTCGCCGGAACTCACCGCATCGACGAAATGATCGCGGGGCACACCCATCCTGACGAGGCGCTGGCGGTTGGCTTCGGCGCGTTTGCCCGAGTTTGTCATCACCGCGACCAGGATGTTCATCGCCTTCAATTCGCTCAGTATACGGAGCGATCCGGGATAGAGCTTTTGGCCGTCATGGACGACGCCGAACTGGTCGATCAGCATGCCGTCGAAGCGGGATGCGATCTCGGACAGGCCCCTAATTTGCATAGCCGAGACCGCGCCACGCGAGCCGGGCGGCGCCAACCGCCGCATGTTCGCTGAGGGAGGAACGCTCAGGCACGCCGAGTGCGCGCAGGCGCATTTTCGTCCAAGCGGGGTTTGAAGAGCCGCCGCCTGCGGTGCGGATGGAGGCCAGAGGC
>JBKJQU010000247.1:0-8695 GCA_046594995.1 Aestuariivirga sp. | reverse complement strand
CCGCTGGAATAGCAGCGGCATGGCGATCTGCATTTCAAGCCGTGCCAGCGGTGCTCCGATGCAGAAATGGATGCCTGCGCCAAAGCTGACCTGCGGGTTGGGATCGCGCGAGGGATCGAACCGGTCAGGCTCGGGAAAGCGCGCCGGATCCCGGTTGGCGGCGCCGAGCATCAGGCCCACGGTCTCGCCTTTCCTGAGTTGGATCCCGGCATACTCGAGATCCTCCAGCGCATAGCGCGTGAAGAGATGGAGCGGCGCATCAAAACGTAGCGCCTCCTCGATGTGGCCTTCGCCGATGCCGTCGCGGATGTTGTGTTCCAGCAGGCACTTGATGCCATTGCCGATGGCATGCACCGTCGCCTCATGCCCGGCGTTCAGAAGCAGGATCGCCGTGGTAACGAGTTCATCCTCGGAGAGTTTCGCCCCCTGTTCCTCCGCGCGGATCAGTTCCGAAAGGAGATCGTCGCGCGGGTCCTTGCGGCGCCTGGTGATGTAACCGCGCATGAAATCGCTGAATTCCACCGTGGCCTTCACGGCCGCATCTTCAACGGCGCGGTCGCGTCGCGCCTGATACATCGACACCATGTCATGCGACCAGGAGAGCAACTGCTGCGCCATCTCGGTTGGAACACCGAGCAGATCGCAAATCACGATGACAGGAATGGGAGTTGCGTATTCGGCCAGAAGATCGGCTTCACCTTTCTTTTCAAGTTGATCAATCAAGCCATTGGAAAGGCTTTTGATTGCGGGCCTGAGCCGCTCCACCTGGCGCGACAGGAATGAGCGGTTCACAAGCCCGCGCAGCCGCGTGTGAACGGGCGGTTCAAGCTCAAGCAGCGAATGAGATTCGAACTGATAGAAGGGTTTCAGATGCGCGGGCGTTTCGTTCCACCCTAGTTCCTCGCGCGTGGCCACATGCAGGACCTGCCGTCCGAAGCGGCGGTCGCGCAGCAGCGCGTTTACATCCTCATGGCGCGAGAAGCACCAGTAGCCGTACTCTTCCCACTTGAAGCAGGGCACCGCAGCGCGGATCGCGTGATATGCGGGATAGGGATCATTGTAAAATTCCGGATCGACCGGATCAAGCGAGACGGAACGTAAGGCGGTATCGATGCGCATGGCTGCCATCTTCTATCGAACTCGCCATGGGGAGCAAGTGCGGCTAAGACGTCGCCAGCAAAGGAAGCGAAATCATGAAAGTCTTCATCAGCGTCGATATCGAAGGATGCGCCGGAATCACCCATTGGGACGAAGCCACGAAGACCCATGCGGACTATGCCGAGTTCCGCGAACAGATGACGCGCGAGGCGATTGCCGCCATTGAAGGGGCGCAGATTGCGGGCGCCACGGAAATCCTGGTGAAGGATGCACATTCCTCAGGGCGGAACCTTGTCACTTCAATGCTGCCGGAGAACGTTCGCCTCATTCGCTCATGGGCGGGGCACCCTCTCTGCATGGTGCAGGAACTGGATGAGAGTTTCGATGCCGTGATGATGATCGGTTATCACAGTGCCGCGGGCTCGGAGGCAAACAGTCTCGCCCATACGCTGTCTCTCGATGCCAGCGAAATCCGCTTCAACGGCAAGCGGGCCTCTGAATTCATCATCCATGCTTATGCGTCCTCCATGTTGGGCGTTCCCACCGTCTTCGTCAGTGGTGACCAAGGCTTGATGGAAGAGATCGAAAGCGTTAACCCGCACATCACCCGTTGCGCGGTGAAGGAGGGCAGGGGACAATCCACTGTAACAATGACTCCCGCCGCCGCGTTGAAAGCCATCCGCGAGGGTGCGGCCAAATCCCTCAAGAGCGATCTTTCCTCGTCACTGCTGCATGTGCCGGAACATGTGATCGTCGAAATTACATATTCGAATCCCGTTCTCGCCGCCCGCCACCGCTGGTATCCGGGCATGACCCACGCGGGCGACCGTACCGTGCGTTTCGAGACGGAAAACTATTTCGACGTGCTCCGGATGCTGAACTACGTGACATGACGGCCAAGAAGCAGACCGCTGCCGAGTTCATCGTTCTGGTGGCATTGCTCAATGCCATGGTGGCGATGTCGATCGACACCATGCTGCCTGCAATTGGCGCGATCGCGGCCGAGCTCGGTGCAATCGATCCCAATGCACGCCAGTTCATCATCACCAGCTTCTTCGCGGGAATGACCTTGGGTACGCTGATTTATGGCCCGTGGTCGGATTCGATTGGCCGCAAGCCCGCGATCTATGCCGGCCTCGTGCTCTACGCAGTGGGCTCGGTGATGTGCATGCTCTCCACGAATTTCGAGATGATGCTGATCGGCCGTTTCGTGCAGGGCTTTGGCGCTGCCTCGCCCCGTATCGTTTCGATTGCCATGGTGCGCGATGGAAGTGCAGGGGCGGCCATGGCGAAGGTCATGTCTTTCGTGATGACGGTTTTCATGCTGGTGCCGATCCTCGCGCCATCCGTCGGGCAACTCGTTTTGCTTGTGGCCAACTGGCGCTTTATTTTCGCAGGCTTCCTCGGCATGGGCATCATTGCAGCGATTTGGCTCTGGCAGCGTCAGCCTGAAACACTGCCGCGCGAGCGCCGCAGCCCGCTATCCTTAACGGCACTGACGGACGCGGCAAGGGAAGTCGTCACCCATCCCATCGCCATGGGCTATACGGTGGCCATCGGCTGTGTCTTCGGCAGCTTTATCTGCTATCTCGGCACCTCGCAGCAGCTCTTTGCCGATCAATATGGCCAGGGCGAACTCTTCGCCGTCTGGTTCGGTGTTTTTGCCATCGCCATCGCGCTGGCCATGATTTTCAATGCCAAGCTGGTCATGCGCTATGGCATGCGCAACCTGTCGAAATGGGCGCTGAGGGCCAGCATCGTGCTGTCCACCCTGTTCCTGCTCGTCGGACTGCTGATGAACGGCCACCCGCCCTTGTGGATGCTCGGTGCCTATCTCTTTGCCAATTTCTTCTGCAGCGGAATTCTGTTCGGCAATTACAATTCGATCGCGTTGGAACCAATGGGACGGATTGCTGGCATGGCCGCCGCCATATCGGGCGCACTGTCGTCGCTCATTGCCATTATTACGGGGTCCTTCATCGGGCAGCTCTATGATGGCACCGTCATTCCCCTTGCGGCAGGCTTCACGGTTCTGGGCCTCGTGGCCTTCGCTCTGACGGAATGGGCGGAACGCCGCAGGGCGTGAATTTTCCACACCTTGCAGGAGCGCGGTGAGTTCTGATAGCAACTCATCCCGTGTCCAGACATTATTCAGCATTCGCTCTCGCCCGCCATGCGCTCCAGCCGGATCTTCCGTGGGAGCGAGCATGGCGCTCGGCTGACCCCAAGCCCTCCTATGACGTGGTCATCGTCGGCGGCGGCGGCCACGGCCTTGCCACTGCCTATTACCTGGCGAAGAACCACGGCATCCGCAATGTCGCGGTGATCGAGCGCAATTACATCGGCTCCGGCAATGTGGGCCGCAACACCACGCTTATACGCTCGAACTACATGATCGGCGGCAACACGGCCTTTTTCGAGCATTCGATGAAGCTGTGGGAAGGCCTCTCGCATGACCTGAACTTCAACTGCATGGTCTCCCAGCGCGGTCAGATCGTGCTGGCGGTGAACCCCGGTCAGCTTGATACTTTCGTGCGGCGCGGCAACGTCATGCGCCTCAACGGCATCGATGCGGAATTGCTCGACCGTGGCGAGGTGATGAAGCTTCTGCCGTATCTTGATCATTCAAAGGACGCACGCTGGCCCGTCTATGGCGCAATCATGCAGCCCCGCGCCGGCACCGTGCGCCACGATGCTGTGGCCTGGGGCTATGCCCGTGCCGCGAGCGATCTCGGCATCGACATCATCGAGAACTGCGAAGTGACGGGCTTCGTGATGGATGGGGCCAAGGTAACAGGGGTTGAAACCTCGCGTGGCCGTATCAATTGCGGAAAGGCTGGCATCGCTGTTGCGGGCCACACCTCGGATGTGGCGAAGATGGCGGGCCTGAAATTGCCTGTCGAAAGCCACATCCTGCAGGCCTTCGTCACCGAGCCGATCAAACCCATCGTGCATCATGTGGTGAGTTGGGGTGCGGAACTGTTTTATCTCTCACAGTCCGACAAGGGCGGCCTTGTGTTCGGCGGCCATATCGACGGCTTCAACACCTATACGCAGCGCGGTCAGTTCCCGCGCATCCAGACAGTTGCGGAATGCGCTGTGTCACTGATGCCCTTCGTTTCACGCCTGCGCCTGCTGCGCCACTGGGGCGGCATTCAGGATATGACGCCCGATGGCAGCCCCTTCATCAGCCGCACACCCCTGAAGAACCTCTATCTCAATGGCGGCTGGTGTTACCAGGGTTTCAAGGCCACGCCCGCATCGGGCTGGACCTATGCCCACACCATCGCCAATGACGAGGAACACGAACTGAACCGCTGCTTCTCCCTCGACCGTTTCGAGAAGGGAAAGGAACTCGACGAGTTTGGCATCGGCAACTGGACGTACAAGCAATGATCATTCCTTGCCCCTATTGCGGCGACCGCGACCATTCCGAATTCCGCTATGGCGGCGATGCCACGAAGCAGCGTCCGCAGCACGGCACGGGCGATCTGAAGGAATGGCACGACTACTACTTCACTTTCGAAAATCCAAAAGGTCCGCATACAGAGTATTGGCAGCACGTGCTGGGCTGCCGCCGCTGGTTCAAGTTGAACCGCAACACGGCGACGAACGAGATCGGAGGCCTCGCATGAAGAGGTTCAGGAGGCTTGCCACGGGCGGCCGCATCGACCGCAGCATATCTCTCAACGCCCGTTTCGACGGCAAATTGCTGCAAGGCTTCGCAGGGGACACGCTCGCCTCCGCACTTCTCGCCAACAACAAGGTGCTGGTGGCGCGAAGCTTCAAGTATCACCGTCCGCGCGGCATTTTCTCGGCAGGGATCGAGGAGCCCAACGGCCTTTTCACGCTTGGCACGGGAGCAACGACCGAGCCGAACGTCGCCGCGACCGTCACCGATCTCTACGACGGCCTCGTCGCGCGCTCGCAGAACGCCTGGCCTTCGCCTGATTTCGATCTGATGTCGGTGAATTCGATTCTGTCGCCGCTGTTTCAGTCGGGCTTCTACTACAAGACCTTCATGGGACCTTTCAAAGGCTCGTGGATGCTCTACGAACCTTTGATCCGGCGCGCCGCGGGTCTAGGTTTTGCAACCGACCTGCCCGATCCCGACCGCTATGAAACGCGTCACGAATTCTGCGATGTGCTGGTCATCGGTTCCGGCCCCGCTGGCTTGGCAGCGGCCTTGACCGCAGGCCGCAGCGGCGCCCGCGTCATCCTTGCCGAGCAGGACTGTGAATTTGGCGGAAGCCTGTTGTCCGGCAGCGACGCCGAACATGAAGCATGGCGCATCGCTTGCGTGGCCGAACTGCAATCGCTGCACAACGTGAAGATCCGTACCCGGACGACCGTTCAGGGCCTCTATGACGCGAACCTCGCGGTACTGGTCGAACGCCGCGACCACCTGAAGCCCGATTCAAGAAAGGGACAGGCTCGACAGGTCCTTACGTCGCTCCGCGCGAAATCGATCGTGATGGCGGCGGGTTCGATCGAACGGCCCATGGTGTTCCAGAACAACGACAGACCAGGCGTGATGCTCGCCTCGGCACTCCGCACTTACGTGAACCGCTACGCCGTAGCGCCCGAAAAGCGCGCCGTGATCGTGACGAACAACGACAGCGCCTATGATGCGGCGGTTGACCTTGCGAAGGCAGGCGTAGCCGTAACAGTGGCCGATCACCGCACGACCGTTGCCGCCGAGATATTCTCGCGTGCCGCCGCACAGGGCATCGCCGTGTTCCCGGCGACAGGTATTGCCGATGTCGAAGGCGTAAAGGGCATATCGCGTGTGAAGCTGTCGGGTGCTCATGCCGTTTCTATCGATTGCGATGTGCTGGGCATGGCTGGCGGCTGGTCGCCTGTGGTCCATCTCTCCTCCCACGGCAGCATCAAGCCGAAGTATGATGAGGTGATCGCGGGCTTCGTGCCCGGCGGCTTCGCACCCACGCAATTTGGTGCCGGCTCCATGATGGGAGTGTTTGGCCTCGCCGCATCGGTGGCCGATGGTTCAAATGCCGGCGCGAAGGCCGCATCCGCCGCAGGCTTCGGCAAGACCAGGCCCGTCTATCCGCCCGAACATATCACCGACCGCGCCTATGCCATCATGCCTGTGTGGTCCGCACCCCAGAACGGCAAGGGCAAGGCCTTTGTCGATTTCCAGAGCGACGTGACCACGAAGGACGTGAAGAACGCGCATCAGGAGGGCTACCAGTCGGTAGAGCATCTGAAGCGCTATACGACGCTCGGCATGGGCACGGACCAGGGCAAGACATCGAATATCAATGCGCTGGCGCTGATGGCGGAACATCGTGGCATCACCATTCCGGAAGCCGGGACCACGACGTTCCGTCCGCCCTATGCGCCCCTCACTATGGGGGCGATCGCGGGCCGCACGGTGGGTCCGCATTTTCGCCCCGTGCGCCGCTCCCCGCTGCATGAGTGGCACGAGAAAAATGGAGCCACCTTCATCGACGCAGGCCTGTGGAAGCGCGCCTGGTATTATGCGTGGGCGGGCAACAGCCCCGAGACGGCCTATGTGAAGGAAATGGAACTGGTCCGCCGTTACGTGGGACTCTCGGATGTCTCTACGCTCGGCAAGATTGACGTGCAGGGGCCGGATGCGGCGGAGTTCCTGAATCGCGTCTACGTCAACGGCTTCGCGAAGCTGCCCGTCGGCAAGGTGCGCTACGGCGTGATGCTGAACGACGACGGAGTGGTAATCGACGATGGCACGACCGCCCGCATTTCGGACTCGCAGTTCTATATGACGACGACGACGGCGCAGGCCGGCGAGGTCATGTCATGGCTCGAATATCTGCTGCAATGCCACTGGACCGATTTGCAAGTGCAGGTCGCATCCCTCACCGATGAATGGGCGGGTATGGCGGTTTCAGGCCCGAAGGCGCGCGAGGCCTTGCAGCTTGCGTTCCCCGACATCGATGTCTCGAACGAGGCGCTGCCCTACATGGGCTGTCGCGATGTGACCTGCGAAGGCATCGCGTTGCGGTTGCTGCGCATGTCCTTCTCGGGCGAACTGGCTTACGAGGTTCACGTTGGCGCCGATCATGCCATTCCGCTGTGGGAGCATATTCTGAAAGCTGCGGCACCGCTTGGCATCAGGCCCTATGGCCTCGAAGCGCTTGCTTCGCTCCGCATCGAGAAAGGCCATGTCGCGGGCCTTGAGCTCGATCACCGCAACACGCTTGACGATCTTGGCCTCGGCAAGATGGCGGGCAAGGAGAAGGACTACGTCGGCAAGGCAATGCGCTTCCGTGAGGATTGCCAGTCGCCCGGCCGATGGAGTCTCGTCGGTCTCGAACTGATGGAGCCGGACAAGAAGTTGCGCGGCGGAGCGATCCTGTTTGCGGCGAATGATGCAATCAAGGGCCACGGCCGCGGCTATATCACCTCCGTCACCTGGTCGACGGAGCTGAACAAGTTTATCGCCTTGGGGCTCTATCAAGGTGGATTGAAGCACGAGGGCGAAGAGATCGTCGCCGCCTTCCCGCTGAAGAACGAGCAGGCCAAACTGAAGATCGTATCGCCGCATTTCATCGACCGCGAAGGGGCTCGCCTCAATGCTTGAGCGCAGATCGGCACTGGCTTCGGCCAAGCCCTACAAGAGCAGTGTTCTGCAGATTGGCGAAGTCCGCGGCTTCACGCTCACGCAGATTGCGGGCCTTGATGCGGAATTCGAGAAGAACCTCGCCTCTGTTGTCGGCGAACTTCCGCCCAAGGTCGGCATCGTGACCGAAAGCGCAGGGCGGAGCGTGATGCGGATCGGGCCTTCGGAATTCTGGATCATTGGTCCGGAAACGGACGATCTGGCTGCAATTCTTTACGGCAAATGCACGGTGACGCCGCTCTCCAACAGCCGCACGCGCATCTTCATCGAAGGTTCGTCAGCACGCGATGTTCTCGCCAAGGGAATGCCGCTGGATTTCCATCCTGCAGCATTCACCCCCGGCATGTTCGCGATGACGGGCCTGCACCACACGCCCGTCACCATTCACTGCGTGGCCGAAAACCGCTTCGAGCTTTACGCCATGCGGACATTCGCGCTGAACCTGTGGGAGTGGTTTACCGATGCGGCCCTTGAGTTCGCCGAACGCTGATGCGCGACATTCTCGAACTCGACCGCTACCCGCTGGATAGGGCCGCCTGCCCGGAATGGTCTGCCCTGGTGGAGAAATGCCGAAGCGATCTCGTGCGTGACGGGATGTATAATCTCGAAGGATTTATGAGGCCCTCAGCACTGGACCGCGCCATTGCCGAGTTGCGCCCGGTCATCGACACGTTGTCCTTCACCCATAAGCGCAGCCATAACATCTATTTCCGGAAAGAGATGCCCGGTCTCGCGCCCGATCACCCGGCGCTACAAACCACGGAGACGAAGAACCACACCGTCTGCGCCGACCAGATCATGCAGGCGGTGCCGCATTGGATTTACGAGTGGGCGCCCTTTATTAAATTCGTCAAGGCGATAATACTCGTGCCTTGTATGATTTCCGATTGCCCGGATCCTGTGCCACGGTATTTGAGGATGAATTCCCGTGATATCGTCGGGCAATTGCCTGACCGCTTCTGAAATCGTTTG
>JBKJQU010000043.1:0-10104 GCA_046594995.1 Aestuariivirga sp. | reverse complement strand
TCGATTGGCCGATGAGATAGGTGCGCGCCACGCGGCCGAAGAACGGCTTCAATGGTTCGATGCCGCCCGACTTCGCGATGCCGCCGGCGATCCAGTAGATCGTATCGAAGGAGGACAATGCCTTCTCGGCCGCATCCGCATTGGTGGCTTTGGAATCGTTGATGAACGCAGTGCCTTCTGCGGTCGCGACCTGTTGCATGCGGTGCGCAAGGCCGGGGAAGCTTTTCATGGCATCGGCGATAACGGAAGTTTCGACACCGAATGCGCGCGCCGCGCCATAGGCCATGCAGGCGTTCTGCCAGTTGTGCCGTCCTTTGAGTGCCGGCATGTTGCGAAGATCGATCTGGACTTCGGCAAGGCCGCGGCGCTGGTCGCGCAAGGTTCCATCGAAGGCGGAAATGCCGTCCGGCAGTCCCTCGAGCACCGAAACCTTGCGCATGTCGGCACCGGTCTTCCGTGCCTTGTCTGCAATCGACGCAGACCAGCCGTCATCAACGCCGCACAAGGCCGTATCGCCCTTACGCTGCTTGGCGAACATGCGCGCCTTCACGGCGGCGTAGTTCTCCATCGTGCCGTGACGGTCCAGATGGTCGGGCGTGAGGTTGGTAAGAATACCCACATCCGGCTTGAGGCCGGGCATGAGATCGATCTGGAAGGATGAAAGCTCCAGCACGTAGATGCGGCCCTTCACCGGTTGGCGCAGCAGGAACACGGCCTTGCCGATGTTGCCGCCGACATCGACATCCAATCCCGCGGCACTCAGCACATGGCCGATCAACGCGGTCGTGGTGGACTTGCCATTGGTGCCCGTGATGCCGACGATGCGCGAACCCGCAAGGGCTGCCTCGCGGGCAAAGATCTCCGTATCGCCGATGATTTCGACTCCGGCATGGCGGGCTTTCAACACGGTCCAGTGCGGCTCGGGATGGGTAAACGGGACGCCGGGGCTCAACACCAGCGCATCGAGGCCGGAAAAATCAAGCCCGTGCAGGTTGGTGATGGGCACGCCTGCGGCCTTCGCCTTCTCGACGGCGGGAACGGAATCATCCCAGGCATGAACTTCCGCGCCGCCAAGCCGCAACGCCTCGATGCAGGCCGCGCCGGAGCGTGCCAGGCCGAAGACCGCAACCCGTTTGCCCTTGAATGTCTGCGCGGGAAACACCTGCTACCTCAGCTTCAATGTCGAGAGCCCGATCAGCGCCAGCACAATGGCGATGATCCAGAAGCGGATGACGATGGTTGGCTCCTTCCAGCCCTTTTGCTCGAAGTGGTGGTGCAGCGGCGCCATGGCGAAGACACGCTTGCCCGTCATTTTGAACGACGCGACCTGGATGATGACGGATGCGGTTTCGAGCACGAACAGACCGCCGATGATGGCCAGCACAATCTCATGCTTCGCAGCGACGGCTATGGCGCCCAGCGCACCGCCAAGCGAGAGCGAACCGGTATCGCCCATGAAAATCATCGCTGGCGGCGCGTTGAACCACAGGAAGCCGAGGCCCGCGCCGACAATTGCGCCGCAGATGATGGCAAGTTCGCCGGAACCCCTCACGAAGTGCAGCTCCAGATAGGTCGAGAAATTGAAATTGCCGACGAGATAGACGATGAGACCGAGGCTTGCCGCTGCAATCATCACCGGCACGATGGCGAGGCCGTCGAGACCGTCCGTCATGTTGACGGCATTACCGGCGCCCACCACCACGAACATGCCGACGAAGATGAAGAACAGGCCGAACGGAATAAGCACGTCCTTGAAGAAGGGGACGGCGAGTGAAGTGGACAACTCCGTCTCACCGATCCACATGAAAATCGCAACTGCGGCACCAGCGATCAGGAATTCCGCCAGCAGGCGTATCCTGCCGGAGAAGCCCTTTGTCGAGGACTTGGTGACCTTGAGGTAGTCATCATAAAAGCCGATGGCGCCAAAACCCAGCGTGACGAAAAGCACCGCCCAGACATAGAGGCTGCGGAGATCGGCCCAGAGCAGTGTGGCGACGAAGATGCCGGACAGGATCATCAGGCCGCCCATGGTGGGCGTTCCCTGCTTCTCGATAATGTGGCGCTGGGGGCCATCGGACCGGATCGGCTGGCCCCGCCCCTGCTTTACCTTGAGAAGCGAAATGATGCGCGGCCCGAACAGGAAGATGAACAGCAGTGCGGTGAGCACGGAAGCACCCGTCCGCGTCGTCTGGTAGCGGAACACGTTGAAAGACGAGAACTCGTCTGTGAGGCTCGTCAGCAAGAGGTAGAGCATTAGGTCTCCTTACCGCGCGGCGGATGCGCTGCCCTGATGGCCTCGACCAGCGGACCCATGCGGCTGCCGAGCGATCCCTTGACCATTACAACGTCTCCAGGCCTCAGGCCGGCCAGAAGCGCATCGCGGATGCCATTGGAAGTCTCGGCGTAGGCCCCGCGCCTGTGCGCCGGCACCCGTGCCCAAAGATTCGCCATGAGAGGACCGGCGGCGTATAGGACATCAACTCTGGCCGCGTCCATGGCCTCCAGAAGTTCCGCATGGAGCGAGGGCCCCTGTTCGCCCAGTTCCAGCATATCGCCCAGAACCGCGATCCGTCGCCCGCCGGACCCGGATTTGGCATTGGCCAGAAGCGCGAGCGCGGCTCTGACGGATGCCGGGTTGGCATTGTAGCTTTCATCGATCAGCAGCAGTTCGCCGCTTGAAATTTTCAGCTGCTCGCGCACGCCGCGGCCCTTGGCGGGCTGGGCCGTCGCAAGCGCCAGTGCGCCCCGGGCAAGATCGGCGCCCGAAAGTTTCACGGCCGCTAGAACCGCAAGAGAATTCACCGCCATGTGCTCGCCCGGAACACCAAGCTTGTAGATGATCTTTTCTCCCATTACGTCCGCCGTCACGCAGCAGCAATCGGGGTGGAGCGCCACGCGCTCGATCCGCACGTCTGCTTGCGGAGACATGCCGAAGGATACGATGTTGGTGACGCCCACAGCGCGCGCGGCTGCTGCAAGGCGATCGAAGTAGGGCGTATCGCGGTTGATGACGGCATGGCCGCCCGGCTCGACGCCGGTGAAAATCTCGGCCTTGGCATCGGCGATGCCGTCAAGCGAATTGAAGTGGCCTAAGTGGCTGGCGGCAATTGTCGTGATGATCGCCAGATGCGGCCTGACCATGCCAACGAGGGGCGTGATCTCGCCCGCGTGGTTCATGCCGATCTCGAAAACGCCGAATGCTGTTTCGCGCGGCATGCGGGCAAGGGTGAGCGGCACGCCCCAGTGATTGTTGAAGGAGGCAGCGGACGCATGCGTCTGGCCCGAGGCGGAGAGTGCGACGCGCAGCATTTCCTTGGTGCTGGTCTTGCCGACACTTCCGGTGACGCCGATGATGCGGCCATGGCAGCGCGCGCGCGATGCACGGCCCATGTTCTCAAGTCCGCGCAGCGGGTCTTCTGCCACTTCAAGCACAGCCCCTGCGGCCTTCATCTCGTCCGTCGCGCGCGAGACGATGGCCAACCCCGCTCCGGCTTTCAACGCATTGACAACGAAGTTGTGGCCGTCGTGAACATCGCCCTTGATGGCGACGAAAATGTCGCCCGGCGACATTTTGCGCGAGTCGATCGACACAGCGTTGAGCGGCTGCGTGACGCGGCCATGCAAGGTGCCGCCCGTTGCCGCAACGAGTTCTTCCGCCGTCCAGAGGGCTTGCTCAGCCATGATAGTCAAGTCCTGCAATAGCGGCCTTGACCGCATCATGATCGCTGAAGGGAAGAATGGTCTTGCCCGTCTTCTGGCCTTCCTCGTGGCCCTTGCCGGCCACCACCAGCACGTCACCCGCTTCGAGTGCATCGACCGCCATGCGGATCGCTTCAGCCCTGCTACCTATTTCGATGGCGCCCGGCCCCCCCGCCATGATCGCGGCGCGGATCGATGCCGGTTCCTCCGTCCGCGGATTATCATCCGTCACGTAGACCTTGTCGGCCAGCCTTGTCGCAATCTCGCCCATGATGGGGCGCTTGGCGCGATCGCGGTCGCCGCCGCATCCGAAGACGACATGGAGTTTGTTGCCGGTGTAGGGCCGCAGCGATGACAGCGCATTTTCCAGTGCGTCGGGCTTGTGGGCATAATCGACAAAGACAGGCGCTCCCGTCTTCGTGCGCCCAACCAGTTCGAGGCGGCCGCGCGCGCCCTTAAGCGATTCAAGCGCATGCAGAACAAGCTTGAGATCGCCGCCGGTACCGAGCACCAGCCCAGCAGCCACAATTGCGTTATAAACTTGAAACTCTCCGGCCAGCGGCAATTGCACTCGGTAGTGCTCGCCCCGTATTTCGACATCAAGACGCTGGCCAAATCCGTCCGATGAAATATCCATGACGCGGATAAACGCCCCATTCCATCCAACCGTCATGACGTCGAGGCCGCGCCGAAGGCAGCGGCGTTCCGCTTCCGGTCCATGATCATCATCGACATTGATGACCGCGCATCCGCCCACCGGGATAAGTTCCTCGAACAGGCGCATCTTGGCGTTGAAATAATGCTCTTCTGTCGGGTGATAATCGAGATGATCGTGCGACAAATTGGTGAAGCCGCCTGCAGCGATGCGGAGACCGTCCAGCCGGTACTGGTCTAGGCCATGGCTCGATGCTTCGAAGGCAAGATGCTCGACGCGGTCCGCCGCAAGCTGTGCGGCGATTTCCTGCAGCTTCATCGAGTCGGGCGTCGTGTGTTCGAGTTCGATGGTGCCCGATGGCGAAACGACGCCCACCGTGCCGAGGCTTGCCGCACGGAAACCCATGGACGTCCAGATCTCGCGCACGAACGTGGCGACAGACGTCTTGCCGCTCGTTCCCGTGACGGCAACGATGAGATCGGGCTGGCGGCCGAAATAGCGCGCCGCCATATGGGCGAAAAGCTGCCGGGGATTTGCAGCACGGATCAAGGGCACGCCGGGGGCTCCCGCGCCCTCACCCGCGATGATCGCCACAGCACCGGCGGCAATCGCCTGCGGAATGTATTTTGCTCCGTCGACGGATGATCCCGGCAGGGCCGCGAACACGCTGCCGGGCTTTACCGCGCGGCTGTCGGATGTCAGGTCATGCACCGAAATTGATGCCGCGCCTTCGGGCAGCGGAACCTCTCCAGCAATAAGATGGCCAAGCCGGATCGTCACGTGCTCAACCCTTCTTCTTGGTCTTCTCGAGCTTTGCCAGCTTCTCGAGATCTTCGGGCGTGAACACGGGCTCGACGCCGAGCATCGGCGCGAGGCGCTCGATGATCTTGCCGGCGGTCGGAACGGCATTCCAGCCCGAGGTTGCAAAGCCATAGGTTTCAGGCGTGGGCTTCGGCTCATCCAGCATGACGAGCAGCAGATATTTCGGCTTGTCCATCGGGAAGGCGCCAATGAAGGAGGCCAGCCGCTTGTCCTTCGAGTAGCGGCCGTTCACAACTTTTTCGGCGGTGCCCGTCTTGCCACCCACGCGGTAGCCGATGACATTGGCCTTCGCAGCTGAGCCTTCCGTGGCGTTGAGGCGGAACAGATAGCGCAGCGCCTCGGTTGTCGACGGTTTCACGATCGTCTGCGCCATGGCC
This sequence comes from Aestuariivirga sp., assembly GCA_046594995.1. Classification (GTDB taxonomy): domain Bacteria; phylum Pseudomonadota; class Alphaproteobacteria; order Rhizobiales; family Aestuariivirgaceae; genus Aestuariivirga. The sequence continues at coordinate 4,551 of JBKJQU010000043.1, read as the reverse complement.
ATGGCGTCTTCCGCGTTCCGCTTCAGGAACGTGGGCGTCATCATGTGTCCACCATTGAGCAAACCCGCTACCACGGCCGCACCCTGCAGGGGCTGCACGGCAAAACCATGGCCGAAAGCCGCGGTGGCGGTGGCAAGCTTGCTCCAGCGGCGGGGCAGCAAGGGCTTTGCACTCTCGGGAAGCTCTGTCTGCAAACGGTCGAAGAGGCCAACCCGGCGAAGGAATTCCTGATGCCCTTCGATACCAACTTCGAGCGCCATCTTGGCGGTACCAATATTGGAGGAGTTGGTGAAGACTTCCGGTACGGTCAGTACGCGGCGTTCGGCATGGAAATCGTTGATACGCGCGTTGCCAATGACCAGCGGGAACCGAGCGTCGTAGCTCTTCGACATGGTCGCAACGCCATAGTCGAAGGCCATGGCGAAGGTGACGGCCTTGATGACCGAGCCCAGCTCATAGACACCACTCGTCATCTTGTTCTGCTGATCTTTGGTGAAGCTTTTCTTTTCCTGGTTCGGATTGAAATCAGGGAGAGAGACAAGCCCCAGCACTTCACCGGTGTCGATGTCCATCACGATCCCGCCGCCTGCGATGGCGCGGAATTTTTCGATCGCCTTGCTGATCTCGTCGATGAGCGCCGCCTGAACGCGAATGTCGATCGACATCTGTGCGGGCTGGCTTTTGTGCTCGGAAGGCTCCGCGAGCGAGGCGGTATAAAGCGCGCCCTGATCATCGAGATATTTCTCGATGCCGGCAATGCCCTTTGTGTCGAGATCGACATAGCCCACGACATGCGAGCCGAGCCGGCCTTGCGGATAGACGCGGCGGCGTTCGTTCACATAGCCGACGCCGGGAATGCCGAGGTTGTAGACAGCGTCACGCTCTTCGGGTGCCACTTGCCGCTTCAGCCACGCAAAACGCTTTGACGTCGTGAGCTTGCGGCGGAGTTCCTTGGAATCGAGATCAGGCACCGTGGCGGTGAGAAGTTCGATCGCCTCGTCGATATCGATGATCTTTGAAGGGTCGGCATAGAGCGAGGCCACCGCCACATCGGTTGCAAGCAGCACGCCGTTGCGGTCGATGATGTCGGGGCGCGGCAAACGGTCTTCATGGACAATGCGATCCCGCGTATCGGGAGCGGGGAACAGTGTGAGGTTGGTGAGCTGCCCGCCGATCGCAAGGAAAGCCGCGCCAAAACAAAGCCCGATGAGGCGGATGCGGTTCTGCCCTGCCAGCTTTGCCGGTGCCTGCATCTCGCCGCCGTAAAGGTCCGAAGCGATCTCGCTCATGGTCATTGCATCTTGTCTATGATGGCGCCGATCGGATCGGAGCCATCGGCTTCAAGCTTGATCAACGGCTCGGCTGGAACCTTGCTGCCAATCTCCTCGATCTTTACGATCTGCTTCGCCTGCAGCGTGGTAAGGCCCAGATGCTGCTCGGCAAGGCGCTTCAGCCGGTCGGGCCTCGTCAGGCTGCTCCATTCGGCGTTCAGGAACTTGGTGCTTTCGATTTCCTCATCGATGCCGCGCTCGAACTTCGCGACGCGGCGTTCGAGATCGCGCGTGGTGTGTTCGAGCGAATAGAGGATGAAGCCCGAGATCAGAACCGTCATGACGAGGATGGCGTTCAGGAACTTGTGCATCAGTGGCGGGTCCCTTTAGGGCTGGCAACGCCGATCTCATCCGCGATCGAGGGCATGGGCGGCGCGGCAGTTCGGATACCGGCGCGAAGCTTCGCCGAGCGGGCACGCGGGTTGCGGAAAGCCTCTTCCTCACTGGAGCCTACATGGCCCTTGAAGGGCAGATAGAAGCTCGGCTGCGGGCCTTGCGCCACATCCGGCACATGGCGGGACGATGACGGCAGCTTGCCGCCGCGCGATGCGAAGAAGCGCTTGACGATACGGTCTTCCAGCGAATGAAAGGTGACGACGACGAGACGGCCGCCCGGCTTCAGCATGCGCTCTGCCGCATGAAGAGCTTTTACCAGTTCATCGAGTTCGCCATTCACGTGGATGCGCAGCGCCTGGAATGTCTTCGTCGCCGGGTGTGTGCGATCCTGCGCGCGCTGGCGGCCCGTGGCGCGTTCCACGGCCTTCACCAGTTCGAATGTGGTGGTGATGGGTGCTTCGGCGCGTGCGGCGGCGATGGCCTTGGCAATGGCGCGCGAGCGCGGTTCCTCGCCGAAAATATAGATGATGTTGGCGAGCGTCTCGGGCGGCAGCGTGTTGACGAGATCGGCGGCGGACAGGCCGGACTGAGCCATCCGCATGTCGAGCGGCCCATCGCGCATGAACGAAAACCCGCGCGAGGCCTGGTCCAGCTGCATGGAGGACACGCCGATATCGAGGACGATGCCATCGGCTTGCGGAACCCCTGCCCCTTCGACCAGATCTTGCAAATCGCCTAAGCGGCCTTCGAGCAGCGTGAGCCTTCCTTCATAGTGTTCGACAAGCCCCTGCCCTTCGCGGATGGCGGAAGGGTCGCGGTCGATGGCGAAGACACGGCAGTTGGCGGCTTCGAGAATGGCGCGCGTATAGCCGCCGGCGCCGAAGGTGCCGTCCACATGGGTTTCACCATCCGCAGGCTTCAGCGCATCGAGCACTTCGGCCAGCATGACGGGCACATGCGGTAGGGTATTAACGGGGAGTTCGGCGGCCATGGGGCTTTTAAATCAGGGTGAACAAGGCGTTAAGATTCACCCTGACATTGCCCATGGCTCCCTTAACAAATGGTTTCAAATTTGATTCAGCCGGGGACCGCTGTGGACAAAAAGTAAAATGCCAGCCGGCCTGTAAGCCGGGTTCTGTCCATGGCGGTTTCCCGCCACTGGATGACCATTCATCTGGAACGCCCGTCGCCGGACGCTTCACGCGACCCACCCGGATGACTGGACCGGAAACAGCCCTGAAACCTCCTCGCGGAGCCCTCGCGTCATCCCTATTCGGTCTTGCTCCCGGTGGGGTTTGCCTTGGCCGCCGCCGTTGCCGGAAGCGCGGTGCGCTCTTACCGCACCTTTTCAACCTTGCGCCAGGACGAACCCGGTTCGCGGTATGTTTCTGTGGCACTGTCCCTGGGGTCGCCCCCGCCGGGCGTTACCCGGCACCGTATTTCCATGGAGCCCGGACTTTCCTCCCCCGCACCCTTTCGGGCCTAGCGGCAGCGGTCATCCAGCCAGCTGGCAGGTGTGGGGGTAGGCTGCGCACGAGGCGAAGTCAAAGGAATTGGGCGGTTACCGGCTGTGTCTCAACGGAACAATGGTTTTGCCGGGGGATTAACCGAATGGCCTCAAAACAGTGGCCATCACCGCTTCAGGAACAGGAGTCAGCAGGTTGCCGGATATCGGCTTCAATATCATGTGCTGCCTTGTCGATACTGAGATCGGTTTGCTGAGCGTGACCAGATAGCGATAGGACAGGCGCAATGGATCGAAACACGGAAGAACTACTCACGCCAAGCGCCGGAACACAAGAGTCAGATTCCGAAACCGGGGAACGATGGAAAGTTCTGCACCAGCTAGAGGACTGGGCCGAAACGCCGATGATGGTGCTGTCCTTTTTCTGGCTGCTGCTGGTTCTCGCGGAACTGATCTGGACGACATCGGGCCTGTTCGAACTTCTCGGCATCATCATCTGGATCATTTTCATCGCCGAATTCGCGCTGCGATTCGTGCTGGCGCCGGACAAGCTGCGCTTCCTGAAACGCAATCCCATCACCGTCATCGCGCTGATTGCACCCGCATTCCGCTTTCTCTCGATTCTACGCTTCCTTAGACTGGCGCGCGGGCTGAGACTGGTGCGCGTAGTTGGAACCGCCAATCGCGGCCTGAATGCGCTCCGCATCAGCTTTGGCCGGCGCGGCCTTAGTTATGTCGTTGCCGCGACCGGCATCGTGGTGTTGCTCGGCGCTGCGGCCATGTTGAATTTTGAGCCCGCTTCCGAGGTCGAAGGTGGCTTTACTGGCTTTGCCGATGCATTGTGGTGGACGGCGATGATAATTGCAACGATGGGATCGCAGTACTGGCCCACAACACCTGAGGGACGCCTGATCTGCCTGCTGCTCTCGGTTTATGGCTTTGCTGTCTTCGGCTATCTCACCGCAAGTCTTGCGACCTTCTTCATCGGGCAGGAAGCGCAAGCAAAAGATGGAGCCGTGGCGGGCACATCGGAACTTGCCGCCCTGCGCGAGGAAATCGCAGCACTGCGCCGCGACTTGATGGGCCGCGAGGAGAACAAGAGCAAATGAGAAATCTTCGGTTGTTGAGCAGTACGTTCTACTCGATCCTCACCGCCGTCCCCGATGCGGACACCATCAGCATGCTGCCGTTGCTGCCGATTGTCTCGTAGTCGATGTCGACGCCGATGACGGCGTTGGCGCCGAGCCGTCTTGCCTGCTCCGTCATGTCGCCGACGGCGGTTTCGCGCGCATCGTTGAGCACTTTCTCATAGGCGCCCGAACGGCCGCCCACGATGTCCCGGATCGAGGCGAAGAGATCGCGGAACATGTTGGCGCCGAGGATCGCCTCGCCCGCCACCAACCCCTTGTATTCCTGGAC
>JBKJQU010000398.1:0-2793 GCA_046594995.1 Aestuariivirga sp. | reverse complement strand
AGGTTTCGATGGGTTCGTCCTTCAACTCGGCCACGAGTTCGCCAAGCTGCGAGACAATGTCTTCCTGCGGATCGATGGCGGCGAAGAGAAGGCCGCGCCATTCGGCAACGTGGATGGGTTCCAGCGGCCATTCCCTGGCATCAAAACCGGGCTCCGTTCCGAACCATGGGGCGTTGATAAGGCTGCCGTCATCCGAGAACACCCACTGGTGATAGGGGCAGCGGATGGTGGCGCAGCGGCCGGCCCCCTCCTCCAGCAACTGCGCACCGCGATGGCGGCAGACATTACGGAAGGCGCGAAGTGAACCGTCGCGGCCCCGGATCGCGAAAACCTTGATGCCCGCGATATCGGCGGCGACATATTGCCCGCGCTCGGCCACCTGGGACGATGGCCCCATGAGCTGCCAGGTCTTCGAAAAGATTTCATTCCGTTCACGGACGAAAACGGAAGGATCGACATAGAGCCTTGGATCGAGATTGAGCATGTGCGGTCTCCTTGAACGGAGAGTGCACGAAAACCGGTTGGTCATGCAATAGTTCACTGCGCGAGACTGGCACTGAGTGCGCTCCCCCGTTCTCCGTCATGCCCGCGCAGGCGGGCACCCCGCTACCTTTCTCAGGTACTGAGCGTACGGAAAGCTGGGTCCCCGCTTTCGCGGGGATGACGCATTAGGCGTTTCCTGCTTTATGTCTTCCCACAACTTCCACCCGCCGCCACTGCTCTTGCAAAGAACAGTCTGTTATCATTTAATTGATCTAAGGGTCAGGTAATGTCACAACACTGTTCAATGGCCACTTTCTGTTTTCCGACACCAGGGCACTCGCTGGCCTTCTTGGCTTTCCTTGTTCTTCACGTCGGCACTGCTGGAGCCGACACACCGTCCTACAAAATTGTGCACTATGACGTCGCCGGCAAGACCACACGCGATATCGAGCGCAGCCTGCAGAAAGAGGTGCCCCGCCTCACTGGCCAGATCGGCTGGGGGCGGACCGACTTTCTCTATACCGCGGACTGGAAAACGGTCTATCTCAATGGCGGTTACACAGCGGTCAATGTGAAAGTGCGAACCGACATTCGCATCCGCATGCCGCGGTTAGCCAACTATGCAAATGCCGGCCCGTGTACGAAAAAGGCTTGGGACTATCTGCAATCCAGCCTCCTCAGGCATGAGTTGGGGCACGTTGACATCGCATCGGGGCTCGACAAGGAAATCGAACGGCGCATTTCCGCTCTGATGTCCTTCAGTACCGAAGAGGCACTCGAAAAAGCGGCGATGTCAGCGCAGCGGAAGGCAATGGACGAGAATGCCGCCAAGCAGAGGAAATATGACAGGATTACGGCTCACGGTGCAAAGTCCGCTGACTATCCTGTTAAGCTTCCACGCTGCAAATAGCCCGCTATGCGGCGCAAGCTCTTGGCTATCCGCTACGGGTGCTCAGTCGATATCTTGCACCATTCGATCGCCACCGCCGCAAACCTTATGTGAAAGTGACGCTTAGATCAGTTTGTCCTCTTCGCCATCGGTGATGCCGCTCGAGACGATCAAGTTTGGTCCGGCATGATGACATCCGGGCGACGGCTTTGCCTGCTGCGCTTGACTGATTGTTGTGTCTTGCAGATCAGGTGCTTGGGCGAAATTGGCGGCGGGTGCTGTCGCGGCAAAGAAGCTTTTTGTTGCTGGATCATATCGCATTTGCGTTCTATAGCCTTTGAACTCCAAGTAGCCTTTCATGGCAATTGCCTGTTCGGCGGGATGCTTCTCAGCACGGCTGGCGCTGTGGATGTATAGCTGACCTGCATGGCGAGGATACCGGCGAAGATCAGGCAAGCGCCGATGAAGCCAGTGATGTCCAATCTCTCGCCTAGGAGAAGAAAGGCACACAGCGCCCCGAAAACGGCTTCCCCGCTGATGATGACGGCAGCCTCGCTGGCGCTGGTATGGCTCTGGGCGATGGCCTGAAGGAGATAGCCTATGCCGGTCGACACGACACCCAGAAAAATGAGTTCTGGCATCGCGTTCTGCAAGTTCGCAACACTGCCAGGTTCGAAGCAGAGGCCAATGGCGAGACAGGCGCAGCCCGTAACCATGAATTGCGCCAGCATCAGCAGGCAGGCGTTGCCGTAGCGCTTCACGAATTCGCCCAGAGCGATCATCCAGAGGGAATAGAGTGCTGCTGAAGCCAGGGCAAAACCGTCCCCGGCGTTGAGGTGCGTCATCGAACCGCCGCTCATAAGGAATGCCCCGGTCAGCGTCAGGGCGGCAGCGGGCCACAGCATGACGGCAGGGCGGTGGCGCAATAACATAAAGGCGGCAGTCGGCTTCAAAACCGTGCTGGCGTTGACCAGAAATCCGGCGTTGGTTACCGACGTCAGGCCCGCGGAGACCTGATACAGGGTTGCGGCAATCGCAAATGTCGCGACGACTACCGACGCTGAGTGAACGCTGCCGGGACCAAACCCCGATCCCAATTTACCCAACCGCAGCGTGATGGGCAACATCACCAGACTAGCTATAAGGCATCGAAGACCAATAGCGGTAAAGGGCCCGATATCATCCAGAGCGGTCTTCTGTGCGACGTTGCCCGCTCCCCATGGGAGTGCGGCAATAATCAGAAGACCATTGGCCTCGGCGCGCGACATTTATTTGGCCGCAAATACAAGCTGTAAATTGATTATGGGAGCGCTTTTGCCTTTGGGATACATTCTGCGGCACGTACCATCCGCTGCGCACCGGACAAATAGGGTCTCTCTAGCAGGTTGCTGAAAAACGCTTCGATTTTGGGATGATATGTG
>JBKJQU010000223.1:0-6321 GCA_046594995.1 Aestuariivirga sp. | reverse complement strand
ATACCGCTCTGGCCTTTGCGGCCTTCGAGGAAATCGAGAAGCTGTTCCCTGGCACCCTTCTTGGGCGAGACCATGAGGCGAATGTTCGGCCGGTCGAAGCCCGAGACGAATACCTCCGCCTTGCCGCCGAAAAGCTTCGTCACGATGTCGCGCCGCGTGGCTTCATCCGCCGTTGCCGTGAAGGCGCCGATGGGGATCGCCGGGAACCTGTCCTTGAGCGATTGCAGCATGTCGTATTCCGGGCGGAAAGATGCGCCCCATTGCGAGATGCAGTGCGCCTCGTCGATGGCGATGAGGCTGACGGGAAGCTTCTGCAGCGCGCCAATCATGCGGTCGGTCATCAGGCGCTCGGGGCTGAGATAGAGCAGCCGCACGTCTCCGGAGGCCACGCGTTTCCAAATGGCGACGTTATCGTCCCGCGAGGCGGCGGAGTTGATGGTTTCGGCGGCAACGCCTGCAAGCTTTAACGCTGCAACCTGATCCTGCATCAGGGCGACCAGCGGCGATACCACAATGCTCAAGCCGCCCTTCACAAGCGCGGGCACTTGATAGCAGAGCGACTTGCCCGAACCCGTGGGCATCACGGCGAGCACGTTCCGGCCCTCGATCAGATGATCGACGATGCCCTCCTGCCCGGGGCGGAAGGTTTCATAGCCATAGGTCTGGCGGAGTATGTCGTGCTTGTTCAAGCTCGGCGGCCTTGTTCGGGAGGTGGCTTAGCCGAAACAAGCTGATTCGAAGCCTGCGGCAAACTGCTGACAGATGCTGACAGGTGCTGCTGCCATCCCTTGCATCAGCTGCGGCGGCCGGTGAGGACTGACAGGGTTCCCAGGATGAAGGCAAGGAAGGTCAGGATGGCATTCAAGGCGTGCGAAGTCTCCCACTGCCAGCGGGCAGCCGCAACATCGGGCGGGGAAACAGTCCAGTTCCGGGTGAGCGCATTCATGGGGAATGTATATCGCCAGAATATGGCCTGCGTGAGCACGATGACGGCAAGCGCCACCAAAGAGAGAACCATTGGCAATCGATGCTTCCTCAGCGCCAGGGCATGGAAAGCCAGCAGGGTCATGGCGGCGTATATGGCCAGTCCAAACCATGCCCAGCCTGCATAGATGCGCTGCGTGACCATGTATTCTGCGGGTTCCAACCCCATCTTGGAGGGATATTCGAACAGGTGCGCGCCTGCGGGAATGAGAATGACCGCGAGGCAAACCAGAAGTGTGAACTGCAGGGCGAGAAGCCGCGTTGAACTCATGGCTGAGGAACGGCATAGCAAATGGCCGGTTCCCTGTAGGGTGCTTTCCAGTCAAATCCCGATGCTACGCCTTGCCCGTGTTCTCTTTTTGATCTAGTCAGGACCCATGCCAGAGCACAAGAAAGTTCTATCGATCCAGGGCGCGCGCGAGCACAACCTGAAGAACATCTCCATCGACCTGCCGCGCGACAAGCTGATCGTGTTCACAGGGCTATCGGGGTCAGGAAAATCATCTCTCGCCTTCGACACGATCTATGCCGAGGGCCAGCGGCGTTATGTGGAATCGCTCTCGGCCTATGCCCGGCAGTTCCTCGAGATGATGCAGAAGCCGGACGTCGACCAGATCGACGGACTATCTCCGGCCATCTCGATCGAGCAGAAAACAACGAGCCGCAATCCTCGCTCCACCGTCGGTACGGTGACGGAGATTTACGATTACATGCGGCTGCTGTTTGCGCGCATCGGTGTTGCCTATTCACCCGCTACCGGGCTTCCCATCGAGAGCCAGACGGTGACGCAGATGGTGGACCGCGTGCTGGCGTTGCCTGAGGGTACGAGACTTTATCTGCTGGCGCCGATCGTCCGTGGGCGGAAAGGTGAATACCGCAAGGAGATGCTGGACCTTCAGAAGAAAGGCTTCCAGCGCGTGAAGGTCGATGGCGTGTTCCATGAGATCGACGCGGTGCCCGCACTCGACAAGAAGTTCAAGCACGACATCGACGTGGTTGTGGACCGCCTCGTGGTGAAGCCCGACATCGGCACACGGTTGGCCGACAGTTTCGAAACCGCTTTGAAGCTGGCCGATGGGCTGGCGGTGGCCGAATTCGCCGACAAGCCGCTGCCGCTTTCTGAACAGACGGGCGAGAGCGCCAATAAGTCGAAGAACGACACGCATGAGCGCCTGTTGTTCTCCGAGCGCTTCGCCTGCCCGGTCTCCGGCTTCACAATTGACGAGATCGAGCCGCGGTTGTTTTCGTTCAACAATCCGTTTGGCGCCTGCCCGAAATGCGATGGGCTGGGCACGGAGTTGCACTTTGAGCCGGACATGGTGGTGCCCGATGGCTCTCTGTCGCTGCGCGATGGCGCAGTGCTGCCCTGGGCGCGGACCGGAAATACATCGCCCTATTACAACCAAACGCTCGAAGCGCTGGCGAAGCATTTCAAGTTTTCGATGACGACGCCGTGGAAGGACCTGCCGAAGAAGGCGCGCGATGCTGTGCTGTTCGGCACCGGCGAAGAAGAAGTCTCGATCACCTATGACGACGGCATCCGCGCCTACAAGACGAAGAAGCCCTTCGAGGGCGTCATCGGCAACATCGAGCGGCGCTGGCGTGAAACCGATTCCGACTGGATGCGCGAGGAACTTTCGAAGTACCAGTCGGATCATTCCTGCAGCGAATGCAATGGCTATCGCCTCAAGCCGCAATCGCTGGCGGTAAAGATCGACCGCAAGCATATCGGCGAAATTTCGGCGATGTCGATCCGCGAAGCGAATATCTGGTTCGACGGGTTGCTGGCGAAGCTGAAGCCGAAGGACCAGGAGATTGCGGCGCGCATCCTCAAGGAAATCCGCGACCGCTTGCAGTTCCTTGTGGACGTGGGGTTGGACTATCTCAACTTGTCCCGCACATCCGGCACGCTATCAGGCGGCGAGAGCCAACGCATACGGCTTGCTTCGCAGATCGGCTCCGGTCTGACAGGCGTTCTCTATGTGCTGGACGAACCGTCCATCGGACTTCACCAGCGTGACAACGCACGGCTTCTTGAAACGCTGGTGCATCTCCGCGATCTTGGCAACACGGTGATCGTAGTCGAGCATGACGAGGACGCGATCAGGCTGGCGGACTACGTGGTCGACATCGGGCCGGGTGCCGGCGTTCATGGCGGCGAGATCATCGCGCAGGGCACGCCTGCCGAAGTGATGGCGAACCCGAAATCGCTGACCGGGCAGTACCTCACAGGAGTCCAGCAGGTGCCGGTGCCGGGCCTTCGCCGCAAGTGGGAGAAGAACCGTTCGATCCGCGTGAAGGGTGCGCGGGCTAATAATCTGAAGGACGTATCAGCGGAGATTCCGCTTGGCGTGTTCACCTGTATGACGGGCGTATCGGGCGGCGGCAAATCCACCCTGCTCATCGATACCGTCTACAAGGCTGCGGCGCGAAAGCTGATGGGCACGCGCGAAGCGCCCGCCGTGCACGACCGGATCGAGGGGCTGGAATTTCTCGACAAGATCATCGACATCGACCAATCGCCCATCGGCCGCACGCCGCGTTCCAATCCGGCAACCTATACCGGCGCCTTCACGCCGATTCGCGACTGGTTCGCGGGGCTGCCCGAAGCCAAGGCGCGTGGCTATGGGCCGGGGCGCTTTTCCTTCAACGTGAAGGGCGGGCGCTGTGAGACCTGCCAGGGCGATGGCGTCATCAAGATTGAGATGCACTTCCTGCCCGATGTCTATGTGACCTGCGACGAGTGCCATGGCCACCGCTATAACCGCGAGACGCTGGACATCCGCTTCAAGGGCAAGTCAATTGCCGACGTGTTGGACATGACGGTGACGGAGGCGGCCGAATTCTTCCGCGCCGTGCCAAGCGTGCGCGACAAGATGGAAACGCTGGAACGCGTGGGCCTCGGCTACATCAAAGTGGGCCAGCAGGCGACGACGCTTTCAGGCGGCGAAGCGCAGCGCGTGAAGCTGGCAAAGGAACTCTCACGCCGCGCCACGGGCCGCACGCTCTATCTTCTCGACGAACCGACGACTGGCTTGCACTTCCACGATGTGCGGAAACTGCTGGAGGTTCTGCACGAACTGGTGGACCAGGGAAACACCGTAGTGGTGATCGAGCACAATCTCGAAGTCATCAAGACGGCAGACTGGATCATTGACCTAGGGCCTGAAGGTGGTGACGGTGGCGGTGAAATCGTGGTGGCGGGAACGCCCGAAGACGTGGCGCGCGAGAAGAAGAGCTACACCGGGCATTACCTGAAAGACGTGCTGCGCCGGGGCAAGAGGGAAGCTGCGGAATAGAAATACAACCGCTGTCAACTCCGGATAGGTAGCTCAACGCACGAATTCTATTTACTTCTTCAACTGGTTGCAGATTCGTTCGAGTCATTCCACTATTTTGTCTCGCTTCTCCAGTACAGCCGGAGCTTCCTGAATGTACGCAAAGAACCAAGTTGTTGGACCCGCACCCACGGTTTCCAAGTCCATCATCACCCATGATAAGCTTATGGACAGGGGATTGGTGGCCAAGGTCGAGGACGAATTTGCCGCCGAATGGTATGAAGCGACCTATTCGCCGCAACTCGCAGCTGACAGATTACCAGGAGAAACGGCCCTGGCGTTCTATTTGCGCATAGGCGGTCGAGCTGGTCATGATCCCAATCCCAGTTTTTCCGAAGTGCTTTATCGTCAGAAAAATCGCGATGTGATGTCCCACATGGTGCAGGCGAAGTCGCTGTTTGGCTTCCTGCACTGGTTGCAGTTCAGAGATGTGGAAAAACACAGATTGCTGATCATCAACAAATCCCTCTTTCAGCGCGTTCGCGAATTAGTGAATGGTATCGATCCGGACTTTCTGCTGCGGGAATATCCGGTTGGTCAAGACCAGTTTCCTCATCCTGCCGATTTCTACTTTGCAAACGTCAAAGCCGATCTTCTATCGCCTTCCGAAGAGTTCTCCGAGGAAGGATACCGGTGGCTCAATACCGATATCGTTGCCAGCATCAAAAGCGGAGAGTTGCTCAGCGGTTACGACCATTATCTGAAAACGAGATTCACGGAGAAGCGGAAGCTCATCAGCTATCATCAGTTTATTTCCCAGTGTGACTCCGAACGCAAGCGTGCCGAATGCAGCTTCCGGAAACAAGTGCTGACTGAGAACTTGCCCGGCATCGCTCACTTGGCCGCGTTAGACATGATTTCCACCATCGAATTCTACTCTGATCCGGTGCAGGTCGAATTGACCGGGCCAGCAGCACCGGGTGGCCTGATGGTTCTCGTTCCCCACTTTCTTCCCGAAATTCTATTTGGAGGTTATCTGGCCTTCTTCGATTATCTTGATGCGCTGAAGAAACGGACCGGCATCAAGCTGACGCTATATGTGGTCAATCAGGTTGCGCATGACATTCATTGTTCAAATCTTATCCGTATGCGCGCGGAGTATCCAAAGCTGCTTCATCTCTTCGACAATATAGAAAAGTTCGACAAAGAGCACCGCGCAGTACGCATTCCCCACAATTTTTCGGTCATTTCATACTGCGCCGAGCTCCACTACATCGCGCGTTCGATCTCGAATGCAACACGCCGGTTGCCAATATTCTTCATTCAGGAGTTTGAACCTGACTTTCATGCCAATACCGACATGCAGAGTTTCATTGCCAACGCTTTTCTGATACCGCACCTGGCATTTTATAACTCGGCAAAATTGTTCGAGTATTTCCTTAAAAAGACGCAAGTCGTGTCAAGGCGCGGCGAGAGTTACAGGTATGCAGTGTTTGAGAATGCCACCAAGCCCGTGCCAAAAAATGCCTATGAAGTCATCACCAGGCGCTTGATGCAAAACTCCAAGCGGCTGATTTTCTACGGCCGCCCCGAAGCGCATGCGGCACGCAATCACTTTGCAATGTTTGTTTGCGGACTGAAGGCCGCAATTCGCTTGGGTGTGTTCGCGGGCGGCAACTGGGAGTTCATATCAATCGGCTCGCTTTCCTATGAAGGCAAGATTGATCTCGACGGGTGCCACAAGTTGCAAATCAGATCCAAGCTTCCCAAGGCAGAATACGAGATGCTGCTGACGAGCGGCGATATCGGGGTATCATTCATAACCTCGCCCCACCCCGGAATCGTTCATTTCCAGATGGCGGCTTTCGGCCTCCCTACAGTTACCAACGTGGCGGAGTTGCGCTCCCGGGATTGGCTTGCTGAGCAAAACCGCAATCTCATTGGCGTTGAAATGACTCCCGAGTCGATCGCCGAGGGGATTCGCGAAGCCATCAAGGTCTTGCCTGATGCGGACCGGCGATGGACCAATGCCAATGCCGTGAAGATCATCAGCAAAGAC
>JBKJQU010000483.1:0-3129 GCA_046594995.1 Aestuariivirga sp. | reverse complement strand
TGTCCGGCCAGCCGGTCCAGCCCTCATTGCGCCAGGATGTCTCGCGCTCGTCGATATTGACGGTGCCATCCTCCTCCAGAATGTCTTCAGCCGCTTCGGCATACTGGTCCTCAACGGTCGCAGTCACCATCACGTCACCACGGTGCATGGCTTCGGCGTAGGTATAGCGGTCTTCACTGGGGAAGAACATGTCACCCAGCGATTCCCAGAAACCTTTTTCGTCACGATTGACATCATAGGAAGAGGAAGCAGTATTGGACCCTGAGGGGCGTTCCGATTCGTTTTCCGGCAGGATGCGAATCGTTTCGCGCGGAATTCCGGCTTCCGAAAGTCGCTGCACGGCCTGCATGGCATCGCTTCGGTCGTCAAAGAAAGCAGTGATGGTGCGGGTCATATCAAGTCTCCGTTGCTTTTGAAGTTGATGTGCCGTCCTCTGTCAACGTCTCCACCTCGGCACGCTGCCTGCGCAGGGTGACAGGTATTTCTGCCGGTCTGGAAAGCGAATGGCGATGGATGTGAAGCTCTTCCCTGAGAAAAAGACGCTTCTCGATCACAGCGACTTCCTCGATGATCGGAATGATGACAATGCCGCCTTCCGTTCGCGTCATCGGCTTCGGGTCTCCGGGCGCGATGTAGCGATTGACCGGAACATGCCGGATCTCGATGTCTTCCTCGACCAGCTCCGTCTGCAACTGCTGCTCGACTGAGTCCGTCACCACATGAATCCGCGCTCGACCCTTCACCACCTCACGCTTGGTGATGCTCACCTCTTCGCTGACAAGCGGAATGACGAGTTCATCGGTCTTGCCATCAAGGCCCGTCACGGTTGCACCCTGCTAACGAAGAGACATTTGTGTGAAGGGTCACAAGTGAACATATCATTCCCATTGCTGTCGGAAGTAACAGCCAGAGAAACGTAACCTGCCTGCAAAGGTTCCTCACACGGCGGGCCGCGGGGCCTGCCGTTGATGCTCCGTGTACAGATGAAATAGAATCTAGGAGCCCTGCTGCCGCCGCTTGAGGAAAAAGCGCATCATCTCGCGCGACGCGTTAGGGCCCTCTGGCTTCGCATAAGAGCCCTTAGGATCGCCGCCGATCCAGTAATGGCCGGCCCCGTCGATGAGCCACGTCTCGACAACAGGGGTTTCATTGGAGTCGAGGAACTCGGTGAGGGCGACACGCCTTGATCCCGCTGTAAACTGGCGCTCGATCTTTGCAGCCTTTCCATGTGAAGCCGCCGCGGCTTTCATCAGAGCTTCGGCATTTCCCGGTACAACCGTGTGATCGCGGCTGCCATGGATAACAATCTGCCGCACGGCACGCGATGCAGGGACGTGCCGCTTGCTCATGCGCAGGTCGCCGCGCATGGCCCCCAGCGCACTGCTCACATCATGGGCGGAGCGGTAAGGGAGGCCCGAATGAATGCCGGCCGCCTCGTAGATTTCGGGATAGGCCGCGGCCATCACCGCCGCCATGGCACCACCCGCAGACAGGCCGGCGACAAAGACCTGGTTTGTGATGCCGTACTCCGCCATGAGGGCGCGCGTCAGTTCCGCGATGATATGCGGTTCACCGCCATCGCGGCTCTGGTCCTCAGGACGGAACCAGTTCCAGCATTGCGAAGCATTGGCCTGATGCGGTTGCGTCGGGTAGGCCACCATCATGTTTTCGGTCTCGGCAACCAGGTTCATGGTTGTGCCGGTCGCGAAGTCTTCCGCGTTCTGCTTGCAACCATGCAGCATCACCACAAGCCCGCGCGGATTGCCCGTCGTCGGCACATAGAGCCGGTAGTTACGGCTGCCTGCCGTTGTGTGGATCGATCTTTTCAGGAAGGCGGAGCCATCGGGCATGTCCGGCTGGCGTATGGGGCGAAGCTCCGCGACATCAGCACCCTTGCGCAACGCGGTGAGCGTATCTCCAAGGCTCTTGCGTGGCCTTTGTGGCGGCGCCAGTCTCTTCGATGAAGGTTCCGCGCCTTGTCCGGGCGCGCCGCGAAGAGCCTCCTGGATGACGCGCGTGGCTTCGGTAAGATTAGAGGCGCGCGTTGCCGCAAGCGCCCGGCGCATGGCCGGACCCAGATCATCGAACATGGAGAACTCCTTGAATGGGTCTTGAATGGTTCCTGGGGCAGCCAGTTATATTGCACTGCAACATAGTACCTCACTACGCATGAAAGGTCATGCGGGTTCCATGCTGACGATCATCGGGAACCGATTGCAGGCACTGGCGTTGCGTCAGATTTCGGGAAGATGCGGCGGCAACACATGGATTTGACCAGGAATCAGAACTGGGATTGCCTTGTCATTGGCGGCGGCCCTGCGGGACTGACCGCCGCAATCTATCTGGCACGCTTTCATCTTTCGGTACTGGTAGTGGAAGACGGCCGCAGCCGGGCCAGCCTTATTCCAACAACGCACAATCATGCGGGCTTTCCCGAAGGCATCGCAGGGCCGGAACTTCTCCGCCGAATGGGCGAGCAGGCCCGGCGCTATGGCGCGGAGTTCATCTCGGGCAAGGTCACTGCCCTGAAGCCTGCAGCGGCAGGCTTGGTGGCTAGCATCGGTGACCGGCCGCTCCACGCCCGCAGCGTGCTGCTGGCAACGGGCGTGGTGAATCGCCGCCTTGCCATGCCGGATGATGTTCACGGCGATGCCCTGAAGCGCGGCTTGCTGCGATACTGTCCGATTTGCGATGGCTATGAGGTGACGGACAAGCAGGTGGCCGTCCTGGGTTCGGATGACCACGCGCTCAGAGAAGCCGAGTTCCTGCGAAGCTACACGGCCGATGTGACGTTGATCGCGCCCTATGGCCCGCACAAGCTCGATGCTGAAAAGACCGCGCGCGCGAAACACTGGGGAATAGCACTCGCCAATGGTCCCATTCGCAACATTGCAATTGAGGATGACCGCATCGCCATTGCGGTGCCCGATGGCATGCGGAAATTCGGGTCCGCCTACATGGCGATAGGCTCCGACACCCGCTCAGAACTCGCCTCATCCGCCGGAGCTAAGATCGCGCATGATGGCTGCATCCTCGTTGACCACTACCAGGCGACCAGCGTTGAAGGCCTCTATGCTGCGGGAGACGTGGTGCTCGGCCTTGACCAGATCAGCAACGCCATGGGGCAGG
>JBKJQU010000210.1:0-2602 GCA_046594995.1 Aestuariivirga sp. | reverse complement strand
CAGCAAGGGCAGCACCAACTCGCCGCCAACGCCGCCACCCAGCCCGATCACGCCGGCCCCGATGACGCCGAGGAACACTGTCAGAACCTCACCCATGTTGGATGACAACAGATAGCGCAGGAACTTGCGGATGTTGTCGAAGATGGCGCGCCCTTCGCGGACCGCTTCGACAATAGCAGCGAAGGTTTGCAGTTGGAGAGCTAATCGCTAATTACTTGCATCTTCGGCGCAGCCGTCTTGTCCCACCTTGGAGTTGCCATTGCGGTAGCCATCCCGCATCAGCTTCAAATGCACAAAAACGTGACAGCAGGCCACTGGGCCCACAATTGCGGTGCTGTCACAGATGTGGCAAGGGTGGCTTATGAGGTCGAATTGGCTCCGCTACTGTTTTTGTATTCTTGGCATGCTTGCCATGCTGGGAACTACAGTGTCTGTACCAATCGCCCCAGCCAGTGCGCCCGAACCTGCTTCTAGTAGGAACGGGATGGCTATGGATATGTCAGCAGCACCTACTGGAGGTTGCAATAAGCAGGCCACTCCGTGTCCTGACTGCGCCAAGAAGATTTGTCCGGAATTGGCGCTGTGCCTTGTTAAATGCGCAAACACGTTGCCTTCTCCGGCATTTAAAGGCCACGATAGGTCCGCAACCACGCAAGAAGCTCGCCGCATTATGTCGGTGCCTTCACCGGCTGGCACCCTCATTCCTCCCCTGATCCGACCTCCAATCGTCTGAGGCTCAACTGACGGCGTTCGAGCGGCAAAGCTCAACTGCCGCATTTATCTGCGCAAGCCCAAGGTGGCGTGTGCAGTTTTCAGACATATGGAGATCTTCAAATGCTTCGTAACATTACGCGAGTGGCTGCCCTTGGCAGCGCTCTCCTGGCTATGACAGCTGCAACGGCTACCGCTGACATCAAGGATTATGAATTCCAGCTCGTCGCAAACGAGTTCAAGCAGGGAGAAGCCGAAGTCGCGGTCAAGCTTATGCATAAACCTTCCGGTCGTGCAGTTCCGGACGCTGTCATCTTTGCCACAAGGATCGACATGGGCCCTGACGGTATGGAGATGATGGAAAGTCCTATTCAAGCCGTTGCATCCACTGAACCAGGCATCTATCGGTTCAAAACCAATCTGACCATGGCTGGCAACTGGGCCCTTTCTCTCGGCGCAAAAGTCCAGGGTGAGACAGGCACTCTCGAGAGCAAGCTCGTCCTCAAGGCTACAGAGTGAGACGCGCCTTCAGAACTGTTGCAACCCTCGCAGCGATCTCGGCTGCGGCGGGCGCCGGGGTGTGGGCCGGCCAGATGGGCCTTGTGAAGATCCCATTGGAAATCTCAGATGCTGTTCGGAAAGTCGGATATCCGCAACCAGCCGGGGCAGTGATCTACTACCGTGATCCGACGGGAAAGCCGAACTATTCACTTACTCCCAAGAGCACTCTTGATGGGCAGCTCTACGAGCCGGTCTATGCCAGCGAGGAAAAGGGTATGGGGCCGGACGGTACTGAGCGCGTTGCAGCCCCAGAGCCTCAAGCGGGCCGGAAGATCAAGTTCTACCGCAATCCAATGGGCTTGCCTGATACATCCCCCGTCCCCAAGAAAGACTCGATGGGAATGGACTACATCGCCGTCTATGAAGACGAAGAAAATAATGACCCCTCCATTGTCAAGGTAAGCGTTGAAAAGGTTCAGCGCGCTGGCGTCAGGACCGAGCCGGTCGAGCGGCGGATACTATTGGAACCAATCCGCGCACCGGGCTCAATCCAGCTCGATGAGCGGCGCGAACGTTCCCTGACCTTGCGTGCCGAAGCATTTATCGAGAAAGTCTATGCCGGTGCGACGGGCCAGCATGTCAAGGCTGGTGAGCCGCTGTTTCGCTTCTACAGCCCGCAGATTGTCCAGGCATTGGTTGACTACCGGCTTGCGGTGGCAGGCGGCCAAAAGCAGGCAGGCGCGCGCAAGCTGCTCAATCTCGGAGTTCCAAAGGAAATCATTGCCGCCATTCCGGCCAAAGGCGACATACCGTTTTCCATGGATTGGCCCTCACCGGTTGACGGCGTGCTGATGAGCAAATCGGTGGTCGCTGGTGCCCGCACCATGCCAGGAGATGAACTTTACCGGCTGGCGGACGTCTCGACTGTCTGGGTGATTGCCGATGTGTCAGAAGCCGACATCGGCCGGGTTAAGATCGGCGACCCAGCACAAGTCACACTCAGATCCTACCCAGGCGAGATTTTCCGGGGACAAGTCGCTTTCATTCTTCCCGAGTTAAAAGCAGAGACCCGGACCGCACAAATCCGTATCGAGTTGCCCAACCCCGATCATAAGCTGCTGCACCGCATGTATGCCGATGTGGTGATCGATACAGGGCAATCGGCAGGCGTCCTTGCCATACCTGCTTCCGCGATCATTGATAGCGGCAGTCGGCAGGTGGCCATTGTCCAGGTCAGTGAAGGCCGGTTCAAACCGATGGCGATTCGTGTTGGGCGTCGCGGCTCTGGCTATGTGGAAGTGCTCGAAGGGTTGAAGGAAGGCGAGCAGGTCGTCACACGGGCCAATTTCCTGATCGACGCCGAAAGCAATCTGCAGGCAGCGCTGACCGG
>JBKJQU010000205.1:0-3046 GCA_046594995.1 Aestuariivirga sp. | reverse complement strand
CAGCAAGGGCAGCACCAACTCGCCGCCAACGCCGCCACCCAGCCCGATCACGCCGGCCCCGATGACGCCGAGGAACACTGTCAGAACCTCACCCATGTTGGATGACAACAGATAGCGGAGGAACTTGCGGATGTTGTCGAAGATGGCGCGCCCTTCGCGGACCGCTTCGACAATAGTAGCGAAATTGTCGTCGGCCAGGATCATCTTGGCCGCCTCCTTGGTGACTTCTGTACCGGTGATCCCCATGGCAACGCCGATGTCTGCTGCCTTTAATGCCGGGGCATCGTTGACGCCGTCGCCCGTCATGGCGACGACGTTGCCGTCGGCCTGCAAGGCACCGACGATGCGCAGCTTGTGGATCGGCGCCACGCGGGCATAGACCGAGGTCGCCCGTACTGCGGCTGCCAACCCGTCATCATCCATGCCGTCCAGTTCTGCCCCGGTCAGCGCCTTGGTTCCGTCCTCCACGATGCCCAGCAGGGTAGCGATGCGTGACGCGGTGCGTGGATGGTCGCCGGTGATCATCATCACGCGGATGCCGGCACGACGAGCCTCCGCTATGGCGACTGCGGCTTCTTCGCGCGGCGGATCGATGATCCCCACGGTGCCGACAAAAATCAGGTCGTGTTCCAGCGTCTCGCCGCCTTGCACGTCTTCGTTTGTTGTCAGCGGTCGATAGGCGACGGCCAAGGTGCGCAATGCGTCGTCTGACAACCCTTCCACGTTGGCGTGCGCTTGTGTACGCTGCACTTCGTCGAACGGGACTACGTCCATGCCGACCCGGATGCGGTTGCAGTGCTGCATCAGCACGTCCGGCGCGCCCTTGGTAATGAGAATACGTTGGCCCCCGTGCTCGTGATCGAGCTCGATGGTCGACATCATCTTGCGGTCAGAGTTGAAGGGGATCTCGCCGATGCGTTCGAAGCGGCGCTGGCGGCGGTCCTCGACGCCGAGTTTGCGCTCTGCCACAAGAAACGCGGCTTCGGTTGGGTCGCCATGAATTTCTCAGGTGCCGTCTTCTGCCTGCCGCAGGCTGGCATTGCCCGCGAGACTACCACCGCTCAGGACGACGATCTGCTCGGCGCGAAGGGCTCCTTCCGGCATCGCCCCACCCTCGACCTCTAGTCGGCCCAGTGGCGCATAGCCGACACCGGTGACCCGGCTGCCGCCTGATGCCGTTATGATCTGCTCGATCGTCATCTCGGAGCGTGTCAGTGTGCCGGTCTTATCCGAGCAGATGATGGAAGCCGAACCAAGAGTTTCCACTGAGGATAGCGTCTTGATCACAGCGTTGCGCTTTGCCATGCGCTGAACTCCCAGTGCCAGCACGAGAGACAAGATGGCAGGCAGACCTTCCGGCACCGCTGCAACCGCCAGCGATACGCCCAGCAGCAGCACGGTGATCACGTCGGAAAGACTTTCTATGTCGGATATCAGAAGCACCGTGGCGACGACGATGACAGTGATGATAACAACGGCAATGCCTAATGTACGTCCGATTAGTGCCACCTCCTTCTGTAGCGGAGTTGGCTGCTCCGCTGTGGCGTCGAGCATGGTGGCGACAGCGCCCATTTCGGTCTGCATGCCGATAGCGGTGATGACGGCGCGACCTGTCCCCTGAACCACCGCAGTGCCCTTGAAAACCATGCAGGAACGCTCCGCAAGCGGTGCCGGGGCAGTCAGGGCGTCGGCGTCTTTCAAGACGGCCTCGCTTTCCCCGGTAAGCGATGCTTCTTGCACACGCAGACTCGCAGAGAGCAGAAGCCGGCCATCGGCACCGACGGCGTCACCTTCTTCCAGCAACAGGATGTCACCAGGGACCAGTTCGGCGCTCGGAATGCGCCGTCGCTCTCCGTCGCGCAGCGCCGATGAAGTAGTGGCGGTCATTTGCGCCAGCGCGGCAACCGCGCTTGCGGCCCTGGCTTCCTGAACGAAGCCGAGAACCGCGTTGGCCGCGACCACCATGGCGATAACGATTGCGTCGATCGGCCAGCCGTCCCGGCCCTCGATGAGCCAGGCCACAAGGGCAATAATGATCGCGCCGAGCAGCAAATAAACGAGAGGGTCCTTAAACTGCGCCAGGAGGCGGCGCCAGGCGGGCATCTGCGACACCGCCCGCAGTTCGTTACGGCCAAATTTATCCAGCAATCTCGCCGCTTCCGATCCGGTCAAGCCGTGCTCGACATCGGCGCCCATCTCTCGCGCTACGGCCTCGGCTTGCTGTAGCGAATAGTCGTCAAGAGAGCGAGACCGACTTTGTTCGTTCAACAGATCACCTTCGAGCTTAGAATTGTTGAAGCTTGCCGTGGCGGCTATTGCAGCCAATAAAGCCGTCTTCAGCTCTTTGTTCCTCATGCCGAATGAAGGCGGCAGTTTCATTCAGGTGTGCTATGGGTTGGCCAACAGCCCGCAGTCAGATCTGTGTTCTAACTCGCACTGGACCTCGTTAAAGTCGACCGGACCGACGATAGAGTGGGTGGTGTTGCCATCCTTACTGCGGCTTTAAATTTGAAATCGCAAATATAACAACCAAGGAGCTTCAATGGCGGCAGGTAAAATGAAGGCGGCCATTTTTGTCGAGCCGGGCCGGATCGTGTTGGATGAGAAGCCAATTCCGGATGTCGGACCGCTTGTGTCTGCGTGTCTCAGACCAGGGGAAACGGTCCAACCTCGGGGTCTACTCCTCCGACCTGACCATTCCGCTCAATGCGTTTGCTGCCGGCCTTGGTGACCATCGGATCGTGACAAGCCTGTGCCCCCGGCGGCAAGGAGAGGATGCGGCAGCTCACGGCTGTGATTGAATGCGGGCGTGTGGAGTTCGCAGCAATGGTGACTCACCGATTTAAACTTGATGACATCGAGGCGGCATACGAGCTCTTTGCCAATCAAAGGGATGGTGTTGTTGAGGTCGCCATAACGCCTTGAGCGCGAGAGGTGACGACGGCAATTAGCTGTCATCATCATGTCGAGCGCGGAATTTTACATTGGCGACGAAGGAGCGCCAGTTGGTGTTTTGCGATAAGCGAATCTGCGTCGGCACCGACTC
>JBKJQU010000315.1:0-16530 GCA_046594995.1 Aestuariivirga sp. | reverse complement strand
GACAAGCAGAAGGAAGGCAAGAAGAAGATGCGGCAGTTCGGCAAGGTCGAAATCCCGCAGGAAGCCTTCATCTCGGCACTGAAGATGGATGAGAACTGATCCAGCCGCTCAGTTTCCAGCAGGCGATCGCGATCAACGCTCCGGCATAGCCGTCAGCGGCATAGTGCCAACCAAGCAGGATCGATCCCAAAAAGATTGCGATCGCGAAGATATACGAGAACCAGACAAGCCAGCGATGGCCCGAGGCTCGAGCACACAGGATGAAAAGGATCGTCGTTCCCACATGCATCGAGGGCATGGCGGAAACTCCCTCGATATCTCCGAAGCCCGCAAGGTGGCTCTGCCAGAGCGTGGCTTGAGTGGGCACAGCCCAGACCGGATAAAACGCATTGGCCTCGGCCAGATAACGCATCAGGCCATCGTAAGGATTGGCCCCCTGTTCGACGAAGCCATAGAAGCAAGGCCCGGCGGAGGAAAACACCGTTCCAAGAATGCAGGTGCCGATAGCCCATGTGAGCAGATACGACAGCAGGTAGCGCTGGCGGAGCGGCGTATCATCCTTGCGGAATCCCTGCCAGAAGAAGAAGGCCGTCAACACCAGAAACCACAGATTATAGATCACGTTTACGATAAACGTGACGAGCGGAACGTTGAACAGCGGTGCCAGGATCTCGTGCGGCAGCATCCCGAAATGCAGTACCCGGTCGAGTTCCATGAAGCTCTGGTCCCAGTGGAAGGGCACCGCGTCCGGAATGTTCTTCTTGATCGTCATGAAGCCGACGAAGAACACGCCGTTGGACATAAAGGCATGGAAGGTGTTGGAGACGCGGCTTGGCGCCAGAACATTGCCCAGCACGCGGGTCTTCATCCGTCCAAAGGCTTCCGCCATGCCAGTCCGGTAACCTTGCCCGCAGGCACGGATGAATTCCCAGAACAGCCAGAGATAGACGATTGCCAGAAGGCATATGAAGGTGGTGCCGCTCACCATGCCCACAAGGCTCAAGGAGAGGGGCACGCCAAGCCAAATGCTCTGGACGAGGCCAACGGCATAGGTGACGAGCGCAACTGCGTACAGCAAAGCATGGCTGCGAAAGCCCTGAAGCACGGTTTGCAACGTCGCACGCACGTGCTCCCGGACCCCGCTGGTCAGGGGCTGCGATGGGTTCTCGAAAGTCGTGAAACTCATGGTCAGGGGCGTTTCCGTTCGGAGCGCATCCTGCGGCAATTGGGTTAAGTTCAGGTTGTGGGTGATCCGCAGGAGGAACTGGACCATAGATTAGAATAATTCTAAGATTACCAATGATTCAGAAACGGATGTAACGGGCCTTGAAGACCTTCTCCGAACTCACCGAACAGGAAATTCTGGCTCTCGCCATCTCCAGCGAGGATGACGATGCGCGCGCTTATGCAGGCTTTGCCAATGCGCTGATAGATACCTATCCGGCCTCCGCCAAGGTTTTCATGGAAATGGCGGAAGAAGAGCACGAGCACCGCCGCTGGCTGACGGACCTTTACCAGAAGAAGTTCGGCGATTTTATTCCCCTGATCCGCCGCAGCGACATCAATGGCTTCGTGAAGCACAAGCCGGCCTGGACCATCGGCAAGATGAACATCGAGGAAATGCGGCAGCGCGCCGAGGTGATCGAGCTTGAGAACTACCGCTTCTACAAGCAGTCGGCCGAGCGCACGCAGGACCCACAGCTGAAGAAACTGCTGCTCGATCTGGCAGAGGCCGAGAAGGGCCACGAGTCGCTGGCCGTGAAGCTGGGTTTTGAGCATGTGACGGCCGATGCCAAGATCGAGGAAGGCGAGGCCAAGCGCCGCCTGTTCCTGCTGCAGGTGATCCAGCCCGGACTCGTCGGCCTTATGGACGGTTCGGTCTCGACGCTGGCGCCCCTGTTCGCCGCAGCCTTCGCGACGGGAAATACGTGGGAAACGTTCCTCGTCGGGTCCGCCGCCTCGATTGGTGCGGGAATCTCAATGGGCCTCGCCGAGGGCCTGTCGGATGATGGCCAGCTCACAGGGCGCGGGCACCCGCTCATCCGTGGCCTTGCAGCAGGTGTGATGACAGCCGTAGGCGGGCTTGGGCATACGTTGCCCTATCTCATCAATGACTTCCAGATAGCGACCTGGATCGCAATTGCTGTCGTTTTCGTCGAACTCTGGGCAATTTCGTGGATCCGCTACAAGTATATGGACACCCCATTCTTCAAGGCAGCATTCCAGATCGCAGTCGGTGGCTTCATCGTGTTCGTCACGGGGGTCCTGATCGGCAGTGCCTGATTGATTTCAGGCAACCCGCAGCAGAACCGCCCCCACGACAATCAGCACGGCGCCGCCGATGCGGATTGCCGTGACGCTCTCCTTCAGAACCCTCATCGACAGCAGCACGACGATGAAGATGCTGGTCTCGCGCAGTGCTGCCACAGCTGCAATCGGTGCCTTGGTCATCGCCCAGATGGCAATCCAGTATGCCCCGCAGGAGAGGGCAGCTCCGACAAGGCCCGATTTCCAATAGGGCGCCACGGCGCGGATGATCGCCGTACCTCTGGTGGCAAAGCCGATAACGCCTAGAAACAGTGCGTCCAGTATGAACAGGAGGCCTGCATAGCCGGATGGTGAGCCCGATAACCGCCCGCCAAGGCCATCGACGATCGTATAGGCCGCAATAAAGACAGAAGTACCGAGCGCGAAGGAAATGGTCATGCTGTCGAGGCGCAGCTTACCCTTGCCGGACAGGCTGACGAGCCAGATGCCGCCGACGAGTATCCCGATACCCGCTGCACCGGCCAGGCTGATTTCCTCGTGTACTGCAAACCAGGTAACGAGCAGCGTGAGGAGGGGGGCTGCGCCCCGCGCGATCGGGTAGACCTGGCTCAGATCGCCAGTGCGGTAACTCCGCACAAGAAACAGATTGTAGCCGAGGTGTAGAACACCCGATGTCAAGACATAGGGAAGGCTTGGCGCCGCGGGCCACGGGAAGACAGCGAGCATGCCAATCCCCATTACACCCATGAAGGTGTTGATGAGAAACAGCGACAGAAACCGGTCAAGCCGTAGCTTGACCAGCACATTCCAGCCCGCATGCATCACCGCAGCCAGAAGAACAGCAAGAAAAACAATGAGATCCAAAGTCGATGCTCCGCCTGGACCAGCGGCATAGCTTACGGGCTATGGAAACACCACTCCAGAAACGGAAGGGCCGGCACCGGGTAGGGATGCCGGCCTTGCTTCAGCCCGAAGGCTGATCTGGTCAGGTGCAGCCTGTGCAGGTGAGCGTTGCGGACTGGCGCGGGCGCAAGGCAATCTGCTCGTTCATGGTAAATGTCGTCGCACCCAGAATATTCTGGCCCAGGAAAGTGGCGATGTAGGGCGTGTACTGCGTGCAGAGAACGGCGACGATAAGATCGTTCCCATCGGTCATGAGGTTGGTCATGCCGGTGGTTGTCGGCGCGGCGCAATTCGCGCCCGTCGCCGACTTGCGCCGCCACTGGTTTGTGATCGTGCCCGTCACATTCCGGTATTGATAAACCTCGATGCGGATGTTGGTCATCGGCGTGGGCTTCATCACCAAAGCCGCAGCCTTGAAGTAGTCGTCAATGTTGGTGCTGGTTACGGTCGCGTCGTTCTGCGTCACGAGGTCGGCCACCACGCTCGACGCATAGGTCACCTTGCGATTGAGCGAGATCATCGCCGTCAGATCGACCAGGCCGAAATAGAGAAAGAGGAGGAATGGCATGATGAATGCGATTTCCAGTGCGGCCACACCGGATTGATCCTTGCGCAGGCGAATGAGGGTGTTGAACATCTGAATCAGGCCCCAAACGGCTCGTTGCGGAAGATTGCAAGTCCATAGAGACGGCGTTCGCTGCCGTCGCCGATGTTTCCAAGGAAGTCCATGAAGGGGAAAGCGAAGTCCCAATCATAGGTGGCGATTACGGTGGCGGCCTGAAGCTGTGCACCGGGATTGTAGACCGGCACATAGGCGCCGCCGTCCAGTTTCTTCCCAACAGCGAGCGGATTGGCCATTGTTGTCGTCAATGTCTGAAAATTCGCCGCGTTGTTGACATAGACGCTGACCTTGCCCTGACAGTCGATGATGATGCTGACTTCCTCGCAGATCTGCGTTTTAAAATCCGCTGAGGAAATCAGGATGGTGCCGTCGCCCGATGTCACCTGCCCGGTGCGGACCATGCGAGCCGCTTCCTGTACCGAATTCTGAATGACATATTCGGTGAAAAGCATGAGGCCGGTCTCGCAAATGCAGCCGAGAACATAGAAGAAAGGACCTGCTACAAGAGCAAATTCAACAGCCGTAGCGCCACTTTCCGAGCGCCTGAACCGGGAAAGCCTTCTTCCAAGCCAGGACATTTTCTTGGTTTGCATCTATATCTCCCGTCCCTGAGAGCCGCCTCCTGCCGGAAGCTGGGCCATCTCAAATTCAGTTCAATCGTAATCAATCTGGATTTCGGATAGGTGAATGAAACGATTCAATTTTTCATTGCTCATATGATGGGTAAGTAAATGGAAAAGCCCCGGCATGCCGAGGCTTTTAAGCGATCTGATGATACAAGAACTTACTGTGCCGGGGGCGTCTCGTTGTTTCCGGTATTTTCGCCCGACTTCTGGCCAAGCGCCAGTCCCACCTTTGACTGCTGCTGGGATGCGAGTTCCTTGAAGTAGTCCTTGTCGTCGCCGACGTGCAAGATCGACTCGCAATCGGGAGCGCAGAGATAGGTCTGCTTGATGGCCCCGGCCTTGAAGACGAAGATATTGTCGTCGCCGCCGGTCTGCACCGTCACATCATAGTCGGCGAGTGCATTGCCGTTTTCATCCATGATGATGACGTTCGTCGTTCCATAAGACCGCGCATGCAGGAAAACCTGAGTTCCCTGGATTGTCACGTCGGCGATGCTGGGGTTGCCGACAATCACGGTTCCGGGTGCGCGTTCGACATTCAGGATGCGGGAGTGATCAGTATATACTGTAAGGCGCTCGCCCGCTTCCGCGACCGCGGCGGAGCCCAGCAGCATCAGAGACGAGATCACTGCAACAGCACGCAGCTTGGAGATATGGGTCATGAGGTCATCGGCTCCGAAAGGGGACGGCCAAATGGCTGGCGTCTGGCTTATCTGGGCATATTTTGAAGCAGCAATGGTGAATGTTCCCTTAAGCGGGCGAAACGCGCTGTCATGATGCCATTTCGCGGTTCCATCTCCCTCTGGTAGACTGAAGACTTCCTGCGGTAGCGATTGGCGGCCCGATAATAGTTCCCGCGCCTTGTCCGAGTGTTGCAGTCTTGTATTGTCTGCAAGCCCCTGATGGAACGCAATCTTTGTTGTCCAGTAGCCGTTGGTGTCTTCGGTACCTACTCGATATTCACAAGTATATAAGCATGATGTAACAAATATTTTACCAGGTAATACTTGTATAATTGCAAAGTTATTTATTTCAGCAAGAAGTTGTAAACCAAGAACTCGACCCTGCTTGTCAATTAACAGCTTTAGCGGCTGGATTTACTTGCCATTAAAGGGTCGCGGCTAATCTCGGCTCATGGTTCACGGAAGACAGCGCAGAGGGCGCGGTTGAGTATGAGCCAGGTGCTGTAATCTAGTGGAGTTTAATATGAACAAGTTCCTGCGTTTCGTGAAGGATGAATCGGGCGCCACCGCCATCGAGTACGGCCTCATCGCCGCTGCTATGGGTCTCGCCCTTGTGACCGCCATGCCGTTCCTGGCGTCTGCCGTCACCGGCAAGTTCACCAGCCTCGCCGGCCACATCTCGTCCGGCACGTAATAGCCTCCGCTGTCCAGCGGGCAGCGGCGGTTTCTCACAATTTAAACTGAGGAAATCATCAACATGAAGAATCTCATCCGCTTCGTGAAGGACGAGTCCGGCGCGACCGCCATCGAATATGGTCTAATCGCCGCCGCAATGGGCCTTGCTCTTGTGACCGCCATGCCGTTCCTGGCCTCGGCTGTTACCGGCAAGTTCACCAGCCTCGCCGGCCACATCTCTTCTGGCACGTAATATTTCTGATACGCCGCTTGTCGGCGATCGCAGGAATTTCGGACCAATCCACCGGCTACTGGCCGGTGGATTTTTTACGCATGCGGCCTTGACACGGTTAACCCTCCCTTAAAGAGGATCATGTGACTGTCAGGCACATTCAACCTGACTCACAGGCCTGACTCTGATGGTTTCAACACTCTCCATAACCATGTTCCCCCTGTTGATGATCATCGCAGGGGCAGGGGATGCGCTTTCGATGCGGATTCCGAACTGGCTTACTCTTCTTATAGCGTTGTTGTTCCTGCCAATGGCGTTGCTCACGGAAATGCCGTGGGACATGATCGGCATCCACGCCGTCGTTGGAATTTGCATGTTCGTGGCGGGCTTCGTGTTCTTTGCCCTCGGATTGTTTGGCGGCGGCGATGCCAAGCTACTCGCGGCGGCGGGCCTCTGGCTCGGCTGGCCCGACCTCATGCCCTTTCTCGTGATGACTGCGTTTGCGGGCGGCGCACTTGCCCTTTGCGTGGGCATCTGGTCAGCCATCAATGTTTCTTCCGAGATCAACGACGGTTCGATCTTCCGGCGTCTTGGCTCCATCAAGCCCAATGTGCCTTACGGCTATGCCTTTGCCATCGGCGCCATTGTTTCATTCCCGCAAAGCTGGTGGATGCCGGCAGGTCTCGTGTGATTCATGAACAGAGTTAACGCAAATTTGACCATTCCAACCGAGAGTGTCGGATGCGGAACAGTGTTTGCGTACCAGATAAGGATTTGATCGATGAACAAGGCACGTATTCTCATTCTCGGGCTGGCGATCGGTTCCGCTGCACTCGCTGGCGTTCTCGCAAAAGGCATGCTCGGCAGGAAAGCTGTTACTGAAGTCGTCGAGGTCAATAAGGTGCCGATGGCGCAGGTGCTGGTTGCCTCGAAAGATTTGGCGCTCGGCGAGCGTCTTGGAGAAAGTACGATCAGCTGGCGAGACTGGCCCCAAAGCAATGTCAGCGAGTCGATGATCACAAAGGATTCGAATCCCGAAGCTCTCGACAAGATGAAGACAGCCCGCGCGCGCTTGCCTATCTTTTCGGGTGAGCCGATTGTCGAACGGAAGTTAGTCATGCCAACCCAGGCGGGTTTCATGAGCGCCATTCTGCCCCAGGGCATGCGCGCCATATCGGTCGCAATTTCCGAGCGTTCCGCGGTGAGCGGCTTCATCCTTCCCAATGACCGAGTCGATGTCATTCTCACGCGCAAGCTGGACGGCACGGATGGCGGCAACAAGGTCGTGCGCAGCGAAACAGTACTCACAAATGTGCGCGTCCTCGCGATCAACCAGACGTTCCGCCAGGAGGCCGGCGAGGACAAGGTGACCGTGACTGAAGGCAAGACCGCGCTGCTTGAACTCGATCCCCTCCAGTCGGAGGTGCTTACCCAGATTGAATCCGCAGGCGAGCTTTCACTTGCATTGCGCTCCATCGCCGAAGGCGGCGACAAAGGATTGCAGGACACCAAGCCCGTGCTCTCGGAAAAGTTCTCCAACAAGAAGAAGCCGACCGGTAACGAACGTGTGTTCGTCCGCTTCGGCATCGAATCCGTCATCACCAGCCGCTGAGGCCTTTGACCATGCTGTTTTCACGCTATTCCCCTCTGACTGCTCCCCCGTACCGCCTCGGAGTATCCGCCGCGGCGCTGACCATGGGCCTCGCCATGCTGGTCACCCCGCTCACCGTTCTTGCGACCGGTGCCCAGGCCAGCGACCTCGACTATTCCCAAACGGGAACAGAGTCAGGCGATGCAAACTATCTTCGCATTGGACTCGCCAAGAGCGCGGTCATCAGGCTGCCTGCTGCAGTGAAGGATGTGATCGTTGGCGATCCCTCTGTTGTCGATGTCGTCATCCGCAACAAAAACACAGCTTATCTTTTCGGCCGTTCCGCCGCTCAGACCAACATCTTCTTCTTCGATGCGGATGGACGGGAAGTCCTTCATCTCGATCTCGAGGTGACGCTTGATTCAAAAGCGTTGAAGAAACTTCTCGACCGCACCATGCCGGGCAACAAGATCCAGGTCGATACGACTGGCCAAAACATCGTGCTGAAGGGTGTGGCGCAAAATGCCGCCGAGGCAAAGATCGCACAGGACCTTGCGGTTCGGATGGCCGGTGGCAATGAGGCGAACGTCGTCAACGCCATGAGCATCGGCGAGGGTGATCAGGTCATGCTCAAGGTGCGCATCGTCGAGGTCAAGCGCGATGTCGCAAAGAAGCTCGGCGTTGCGCTGCAAAGCGCGTTTTCGGCGGGTGATCTGGTTGCCGGCTACAGCGCACTCAATCCTATAAACGCCTTGGCTGGTATCTTCGGCGGTGTCGCCGGGTACAGTGGTCACGCCGTAAGCTATGACAACGGCAACGTATCAGTCGATGCGGCGATTGAAGCGATGGAAAGCCAGGGCATACTCCGCACGCTGGCTGAACCGACGCTTACATCCATCTCCGGTCAACCCGCCGCGTTCCATGCGGGCGGCGAATTTGATGCCGGCAGCGCCTGTACGGGTTCGTCGGGGTCAACGACCAACGGCAGCGGCAGCTATGACGGCGGAAGTTGCGGCCCCACATTCAAGCCTTACGGCGTGACCCTGGGCTTCACGCCCAAGGTGCTCAGCGAAGGCCGTATCGAACTTAAGATCGCAACCTCGGTTTCGGAACTGGATGCTGCGAACTCGACGGCCAACTCGCGCGCACTCAGCACGCGCACGGCGGAAACGACGGTCGAATTGCCCAGCGGTGGCTCCATGATGCTCGCCGGTCTCATCAAGGATGTGTCCGCAAATGCTGTGAAGGGTACGCCGGGGCTGAAGAACGTGCCTGTGCTTGGCGCACTGTTCCGCAGCCGCGATTTTCTCACGCAGCAGACAGAAATGGTTGTGATCGTCACACCTTACATCGTCAACCCGGTGGCCGAGAAGAAATTGGCAACCCCGGCTGACGGCTACAATGATGCCAGTGACACCCAGAGCATCCTCTTTGGGCGCCTGAACAAGGTCTACGGCACTCCCGGCAAGCATCAGAACGGCGTCTATCACGGCTCCGTCGGCTACATCATCGAATAGCGAGCAGAGAAGAACATGTTCCAGATCACGAAGAACAGAAACTTGAATCGCTTGTTGCCCGCTGCTGTCGTCGGGGTGTTGCTTGCAGGCTGCCAGTTCGGCTCGGCACTTGATGATACCTACCAGCCCAGCACCGTGGCCGAGCGCTATCCGATCGAGGTTCGCCAGGCAACGTTCAAGACGGGATTGAGAGCGCCGACAGGCCAACTCAATACCAACCAGACGAATGCCGTTGCCGATTTTGCGATAGAGGCAAAGCGCACCGGATCACCCAAGGTGCAGATCCTGTATCCGGGCGGGGCCAGCGCTTCAAGGAAGCTCGCAAACGAGATTGCGGTGGCGATCACGAACTATGGCATCCCCAAGAACCGGATCTCCGTAAAGCCGATCCGGGGCGGTGCAAACGAACCGATCCAGCTGGTTCTGACCCGCAAGGTTGCCGTCACCAAGGAGTGCGGCGACTGGTCGGAAGACCTTTCCTCCTCACACTCCAACACGATGCATCCGAACCACGGCTGCGCCATGCAACACAATATTGCGGCGATGGTTGCCAATCCGGAAGACCTGGAGCGTCCGCGCGCCATGGGTCCGGTGCTTGCCGGAAACCGCACCGAGACGATGAAGATCTTCATCGAAAACTCGACCACAGGTGATTACTGGACCATCGACGGAGATTCGAAGAGTCCGTGATGGCCGTACCGCATCCGACAATTTTTGACGCTTACACGACAGGCAGGTTCTAATCATGATGAACAACCCATCGGCAGCCGCCGCCCCGGTTTTTGGCAGCGATCAGAATCTCGTCGCGATGGTTCCCCGCATCAACATCCATGCGTTCTGCGACAATCAACAGTCGGCGGAAACCATGCAGCTGGCCGCAGGCGACCGCCGCATGGCCAAGGCGCACACCACGATCCAGCTTGGCGGCATCATGGCGGCGGTTCAGGTTTACCAGTCGCAGGCAACACCCAATGTCCTGCTGGTCGAGTCACATGGCTCTCGCGACGTGATTCTCTCAGAACTTGCCGAGTTGGCGCAGGTTTGCCAGCCGGATTCAAAAGTGATCGTCATCGGCCATCTCAATGATGTCGTGCTCTACCGCGAATTGATACGGCAGGGCGTCAGTGAATATCTCGTCGCACCACTGCATCAGATGCAGATCATCGAGACGATCTCGGGTCTGTTCCAGAATCCGAAGTCAGCGCCGCTCGGAAAAGTACTCGCTTTCGTTGGCGCCAAAGGAGGTGTCGGGTCGAGCACCATCGCCCATAACGCCGCCTGGTTGATGTCAAAGCGCTATGCCACCGAGACCGTGATCACCGATCTTGATCTGGCCTTCGGAACCGCTGGTCTAAACTTCAACCAGGATGTGTCGAACGGCATCATCGATGCGCTGGGCCAGCCGGACCGGCTCGACTCGACCTTGATCGAACGCTTGCTCACCAAGCTTGGCGACAAGCTCAGCCTGCTGAGCGGACCTGGCGGGGTCGATCGTGAAGTGACGATCGAGGCACACGCCATTGAAACAATACTCAATGCCATGCGCGGCAGCGTTCCCTGCATTGTCGTGGACGTGCCCAACATGTGGGCGCCATGGATCAAGTATACGCTGATGCACGCAGATCAGGTGGTGATCACCGCGACGCCGGAACTGGCCAGCCTGCGCAATACCAAGAACCTGATCGACATGCTCAAGACCGCGAGGCCGAACGATCCGCCGCCGAAGCTGATATTGAATCAGGTCGGCGTGCCGAAGCGACCGGAAATTCCCACGGCCGACTTTGGAAAAGCCGTCGGCGCCGACGTCAGTTGTGTCATCCCTTATGATGCACAGACCTTTGGCACTGCGCAAAGCAACGGCCAGATGCTTCTCGAAGTTGCGTCTAAGTCAAAGGCCGCAGAGGCGCTCGCAGGTTTCGTGCAATTGCTCGCAGGTACGGACAAGCCGGCAAAGAAAGCTGCCCGGCTGTCGCTACCGATCTTTGAGAAGCTGTCGATGCTGAGGAAGAAGTAATGTTTGGTAAGCGTTCAGACGAAACACGCCCGGTATCCGGCCTTCCCCTCGGTGGGTCTACGGCAGTTTCCCCCGCTGCCCTTTCCGCGCCGGCGGCTGCGATCCCCGACTTGCCGATGCCTGGAACCAGCTTCGGCGGCGGCCAGCAGGCCCGCCAGCAGGGCGGAACCGCCCAGTCACAGGGATCGGGTACCGTTTCGCAGCAGCCGCCCAAGAAGCCCGAACCCGGAATGGGTCCGAGGAAGTCGGAAAGCTACTACGATATCAAGAGCACGATTTTCAACGCGCTCATCGATGCCATTGACCTCACTCAGCTTGGCCAGCTCGACCGCGATGCGGCGCGAGACGAGATCCGCGATATCGTCAACGAGATCATCACGCTGAAAGATGTGGTGATGTCGATCGCCGAGCAGGAAGACCTCCTCGAAGACATTTGCAACGACGTTCTGGGGTATGGTCCGCTTGAGCCCTTGCTGGCGCGCGACGATATCTCCGATATCATGGTCAATGGCGCCAACGCGACTTTCATTGAAGTCGGCGGCAAGATGCAGAAGACCGGCGTGCGTTTCCGCGACAACGCCCAGCTTCTCAATATCTGCCAGCGCATCGTGAGCCAGATCGGCCGGCGTGTCGACGAAGCGAGCCCGATCTGCGACGCCCGTCTCATGGACGGCAGCCGCGTCAACGTCATCGCTCCGCCTCTCGCCATCGACGGCCCCACGCTTACCATTCGTAAGTTCAAGAAGGACCGCCTCAAGCTTCCGGATCTCGTTAAGTTCGGGTCGATCACGCCCGAGGGTGCCACGATCCTCGAGATCATTGGCCGCGTTCGCTGCAACGTCCTGATCTCCGGTGGTACGGGTTCGGGCAAGACGACGTTGCTGAATTGCCTCACCGGTTACATCGACCACGACGAGCGCGTCATCACCTGCGAAGACGCGGCCGAACTTCAGCTGCAGCAACCGCATGTGGTGCGCCTCGAAACACGTCCTCCCAACCTCGAAGGCGAGGGTGAGATCAGCATGCGCGATCTCGTCAAGAACTGCCTGCGTATGCGTCCCGAACGCATTATTGTCGGCGAAGTCCGCGGTCCTGAAGCCTTCGACCTGTTGCAGGCAATGAACACGGGCCACGACGGATCGATGGGAACGCTCCACGCCAACTCTCCGCGTGAAGGCATTTCGCGTCTCGAGTCGATGATCACGATGGGTGGCTTCTCGCTGCCGTCAAAAACCATCAAGGAAATGATCTGCGGCTCCATTGACGTGATCGTCCAGGCCTCGCGCCTGCGTGACGGTTCCCGCCGCATCACGCACATCACCGAAGTGGTGGGCATGGAAGGCGACGTAATCATCACGCAAGACCTTTTCGTCTACGAAATCGTCGGCGAGGACGCGAACGGCAAGATCATTGGCCGCCATCGTTCGACCGGTATCGCGCGCCCCCATTTCTGGGATCGCGCGCGTTATTACAACGAAGAGCGCCGCTTGGCCGAGGCTCTCGAAAAGGCCGAATCGCGTAACGAAATGGACTGATGACCGGCTTGAAGGGCAGGTAATTCAAATGTACTTCGGCGAAGATCTCAATCAGATTGCCTTTATCGGCATGGTCGTCATCGCGGTGGGCGGTATGGCCCTCGCGCTGCTTTTTCCGCTGCTGACGAATGGCAGCGCGCAACAGCGACTGAAGGCAATCGCCGAGAACAAGAAGACCTCATCCCAGCCTCAGAAGCAGGGTGCCTTCAGCCGTCTCATGGATGGCCAGAAGGACGGCCGCCGCAAGCAGATTCAGGAAACCCTGAAGCAGATCGAGGAACGTGAGAAGCAGCGCAAGAAGCGGCTGACGCTTCGCATGATGATCATGCAATCGGGTCTCGAAATCTCCACCAATGCGTTCTGGATGTTTTCGCTTATCACTGGCGTTCTCTTCGCGCTGCCGCCATTGGTACTTGGTATTCCCTGGTATGTTTCGGTTGCCGGCGGGCTTGTCGGGTTCCTGGGCTTCCCGCGCTGGTTCCTCAATTTTCTCCGCAGGCGCCGCCAGAATATCTTCCTTCACGACTTCGCCGATGCCATCGATGTCATGGTGCGCGGCCTCAAGGCCGGTCTTCCGGTGTCCGATGCCATGAAGGTCATCGCTGCTGAATCCGGTCCGCCGGTTGGCCCGGAATTCATGGAAGTGGTCGAGGGCCAGCGCGTCGGCATCACGATCGACCAAGGCGTCGAGCGCATGTATGAGCGAATGCCGCTCTCGGAAGTGAACTTCCTTGGCATCGTGATGGCGATTCAGTCGAAAACCGGCGGCAATCTCTCCGAAGCGCTCAACAATCTTTCGAAGGTGCTTCGCGACCGAAAGAAGATGAAGGCCAAGATCCGCGCCGTGAGCCAGGAAGCCAAGTCTTCGGCAGCAATCATCGGCGCGCTACCCTTCGTCATCATGGGCGGGCTGACCGTGCTGAACCCCGAGTATCTCAATCCGCTGTTCTACACATCAACCGGCAACATCATGCTCGTTGGTTGCGGCGCCTGGATGGGCACCGGCGTGCTGGTAATGCGCAAGATGATCAATTTCGAAATCTAAAGGCAGGTCACGCTTCACATGCTGAACTTTATCGCCAGCCTTCTTCAGGTCGAGACGGTGATCACCATCCTGATCGGGATGGCGGCCTTCGCTACAGTTCTCACCGTCGCGTCGCCCATGTTCGGAAGCGACCAGCTCAAGGCGCGCATGAAGTCGGTCGGCCAGGAGCGTGAAAAGCTCCGTGCCGCCCAACGCGTACATCTTGTTGGCAATGAGTCCCGGCTGCGCGACCGGAAGCAGGCTGACCTCGCTTCGCAGCTTGTTGAAGCGCTGAACCTCAAACGTGTATTTGAAGCCGAAGCCTCGCGCGATCTTTTGCGTCAAGCCGGCATGCGCAGCGAACGCCACCTGATCACCTTCCTCGCCACGCGTTTCGCAGTGCCGCTGGTGCTTGCCGTCCTCGTCTTCGTCTACTCCTCGACGATCTATGCCGACAAGGTTGCTCCACCAATGCGCCTCACGGCAACAGGTGTGGGTGCGCTGTTCGGATATTACCTGCCGTCGATCTTCCTCAAGAACATGGCGTCCAGGCGCCAGGACTCGATCAAGAAGGCTTGGTCAGACGCCCTCGACTTGCTGCTGATCTGCGTGGAATCGGGCATGGCGATCGAACCTGCGATGCAGCGCGTGGCACGCGAAATCGGCAGCGCCTCCGTGCCACTCGCCGAAGAACTCTCTCTCACGGTGGCCGAGCTGTCCTACTTGCAGGATCGCCGCAAGGCCTATGAAAACCTCGGAAAGAGAACGGGCCTGCCGACCGTAAGGTCAGTGGTGACCAGCCTTATCCAGTCGGAACGCTATGGTACACCACTCGGCACGGCGTTGCGCGTGCTGGCGCAGGAAAACCGCGATTCGCGCATGTCTGATGCAGAGAAGAAGGCCGCCGCACTGCCGCCCAAGCTTACTGTTCCGATGATCCTGTTCTTCCTCCCTGTCATCTTCGTCATCATCCTTGGGCCGTCCATCATCATGGTGCTGAAGCTCGAGTAGCATACTTCCAAAGGTGTGTTGCGTCTGGGGCGCGGGCTGCGTATCGGCCCGCGTTCTGCTTTTCGGAAATCAGGCCAGGATATGTGCACAAAGAAAACACCCGCTGGTTTCCAGCGGGCGCTTCTACATCCGGACTTGGAAAGCTTGGCTTCAACCTTCCGGGTTGTCGCTCAGCTGCTGCCAGGTGTTCGGCTGCGACAGCATCTTCTGAAGATAAGCCATGTTGGCTTTCACCTGTTCCTCCGGCAGATCCTGGCTAGCAAGCGTGCTGGCCTCATCGAAACGCCCCTGAAGGCCGACGACAAGCGCAAGGTTCTGGCGGATCCGCGGTTCGCTCTTGGACCGCGGCAAGGCATCAGCCTTACGCAATGTCGATTCAGCTTGCTTCAGGTTTCCCTCAAGCGCGAATGACATTCCCATGTTGTTGAGGACGGCCAGGTTTGCCGGGTCGGCGCTGAGGATCGTCTGGTACTCGTCGCGCGCTCGGGCATAGAGGCCCTGCTGGTCGTAGGCGGTGCCGAGTGCGGAGCGGATGCGCCAGTCGGCGCCTGGATCGGCAGCGGCACGTTCAAGTATCGGAACGGCCTCGCGGCTCATGCCTGCGGTGATCAGCTTCTTGCCATAGAGCCCTGCGAGCTTCGAGTTGCCCGGATTTCCGGCGGCGAGCTTTGCGTAAACATCAAGCGCCTTTTGTGTCTGCCCGATGGATTCCAGAGCACTTGCATAGGCCATGCCGGTGTTGGCGTCGGCGGGGTTCTTTTCCCATTTTGCGCCAAGCGTTGCTGTCGCCTCATATGAGACTGGACCCGTGGAAGCGGTGCTCATGGAAGCTGAATCGAGACTGGCCGATGTCTTCTGGCACCCGGCCAATGCCGTGGCCGATGCCAACGAAAGCACCATCGCGAGATATCTGCCGCTGCCCGCCATGAGAACACTCCGAAACTGAATTTCGGGACGATCTTTGGCGCTCAGTGGTCAATAATTGATTAACCATAAGGGCGTTGAAGGTTAACATGCTAAAAATGTTCCGGAGAGACACCATGATTGATCCTTCCAGCGTTCTGCTTCCGCCCTCGTCCAAAGGCGTGCCCATCCAGATCGTGACCGCAGGCGGCTGGAAGGCTGCGCGTGCAGGTCTTGGCGCGGAAGGGAAAGCCTGGGCGGATGCAAACGCGTTTGGCGGTGAATTAGGGCGGATGCTGGCAATTCCCGATGCGAGGTGCAGCATCGCGCGCGTTTTGTTGGGCGTTGGAAATGCAGCGGAAGCGGATCCCTTTGCGTTCGGGCGAT
Organism: Aestuariivirga sp.; assembly: GCA_046594995.1. Classification (GTDB taxonomy): domain Bacteria; phylum Pseudomonadota; class Alphaproteobacteria; order Rhizobiales; family Aestuariivirgaceae; genus Aestuariivirga. The sequence continues at coordinate 539 of JBKJQU010000315.1, read as the reverse complement.
TATGCCGCTTGCTCCCCGAGGGCACTTACGCGATTGACGGTGAACCGGAAGGCGCGGGGTTGATGGCGCTCGGCTGGTGCCTGGAAGCCTATGGTTTCGGTGTCTATGGCAAGGCGGTTCCGAAGACCGCCAAACTCGCCTGCCCGAAGACCGTAGACCGGGAAGACATCCTGCGTGCGGCACGCGCAACTTACCTGGTGCGCGATCTTGTCAACACGCCGGCATCCGACATGGGGCCGGACGAACTGGAAGCAGCAGCGCGTGCGGTGGCGTCTTCCTACAAGGCCAAAGTTGCAGTTACGAAGGGCAAGGCGCTGGAGAGTGGCTTTCCGATGATCCATGCAGTCGGCAAGGCGAGCCCGCGGGCGCCGCGCCTCATTGATTTCAGGTGGGGTTCTGCACGCGCGCCCAAGGTCACGCTTGTGGGCAAAGGTGTCTGTTTTGATACCGGTGGCCTTGATATCAAGCCGGCATCGGGCATGGCGACCATGAAGAAGGACATGGGCGGCGCTGCGAATGTCCTGGGACTTGCTCAGATG
>JBKJQU010000300.1:0-8437 GCA_046594995.1 Aestuariivirga sp. | reverse complement strand
CTCCAGAATGGTGCGGTCAATTACCTGTCGGATTGATGGCAGAGGATGTTTCACGCCGCGCATGGTGGATCGTGTCGGTTCGTGACATACGACGAAGGCATCAGGCTGCGCACCGTGTAGCAAGCCCAGCGTGACGCCCGCAAACGAGGGATGGAACAGCGAGCCCTGGCCTTCGACAATATCCCAGTGCTTCGGGTCATTCTCCGGGCTGATCCATTCGGCGGCACCCGAGATAAAGTCGGCTACGACGGCATCGAGTGCGAGGCCACGACCCGAGATCAGCACCCCGGTCTGGCCGGTGGCGCGGAAGTCTGAACTGAAGCCCTGCTTGTGCATCTCGCGGTCGATGGCAAGTGCGGTGTATTTCTTGCCGACGGAACAATCGGTGCCGACGGTGAGAAGCCTCAGGCCGGAGCGTTTCGTGCCCTTTCCGGTCGTGAAGTTCACATCAGAGAAGCGCACGTCATGCAGCTTGCGGCCATGCTTCCGGGCGGCCTCCGCGATCACCGGGATGGAATTCAGCCGCTTATGGAGCCCCGTTGCCACATCGAGCCCGGTTTCCAGTGCAGCGACGATTTCCTTCACCCAATGATCGGGCAGAACGCCGCCAGCATTGGCAACGCCGACGACCATTGTTTTCGCGCCCTTTGCCACGGCTTCCGCAATCGAGAGATCGGGAAGGCCCGTGTCTGCCTTGCAGCCCGGCAGGCGCATCTGGCCCACGCACCATTCGGGCCGCCAGTCCACCACGCCCATGGCCGTCTTTGCGGCAAGCTGGTCATGCACGTCTCCCAGAAACAGGAGATAGGGCTTGGCGATATCCATGGAGCGAGAACCTTAAACTTGGGGGGGAATGCGTCCTGCCGTTTCGGCCAGCATCACATAAATGCGTCCGGATTCCGAAGCAAGGCAGGCCTCCACAAGCTGGTCTCCACCGGGCGCCGAATTCATCGTGTCGAGGAGACGCTCGAACAGGCGGATATAGGAGTCCACCCGCCCGCGGATCAGCCGGTCACCGCGATAGCCCTCGGCGATCGCCCGTTCCAGCCGCTTGCCGCGGCCTTCAAAGACGCGCCTGGTATAGACGTCGCGCTCGCCCCCTGCGTATTTCTTTTCGAGATCGCGCGGCAGGCTGCTGTCCACGGCTTCCACGATATCGCGGGCGGCAGCGTTCAGCTTCTGCACCAGCGTTTCCATATCCCTTGAAAGCTCGGGCAGGGGCCGTGCGGCAGCCTTGGCGGGCTTCGGAGATTTGGCTTCGGGCTGCTTCTCCGTCTCGCGGGCCGGCGCAGCAAGCTGCTCACGGATCGCCAGGCTTTCGATGGCGCTCTTGCTCCGCTCGGCGAACTTTCTTTGGGCGCTCATGGTTCCGTTCTGCGGAGCGGGAACCATGGCGCCCTCAGCTTTTCCCGGTGAGGGATCCCTGTAACTTCGACTGAGCAACACACCCGGACCCGAAATGTCCAAGGTACCGGTCTGGCGCTTCACCACGTCGGCCAGCGCGTTCAGCGCCGAGATCTGGTCGGCCACCACGCGGCGCATGGCATCGGCGTTGTTGCGGGTTTCTTCCGGCAAGTCGAGGATGGCGCGCTTCAGTTCGTTGCGGGCCACGTCGATGTCCTTCACCACCTGCTGGGCGGTGATGCGCATGTCCTGCGCTGTCTGCTGGAAGTCGGTCGCGGTCGAGGACAGCATCTCGTTCATCGTCGCCATGGCGCGCTCATGCTGGTCCTTCAACACGCGGGCCGCCTGGCTGATCTGCCCGCCGGAATTTGCGCCCAGCTTCTCGATTTCCTGTTCGAGGTTGCGGTTCGCCATAGCATCTGTTCGGCGATAATGCGGCTGATGTCCTTGGCGCGCGCTTCCGATGCCGAGAGCGAATCCTCGATCAGGTTCATGTAGCTCGTCATCACCGCATCGATTTCGGTCGCGCGCTTCGAGGCATCGTTGATGAGCGAATCGAGTGCGTTCCTGCGGTTCGACAGCACGCGCTCCATCTCGCCATTGAACTTGTCGAGCGAGCGCTCGACCAGCAGCGTGACATCATCGAGGCGTTCGGACACCCGCGACGAGGTCATTTCCAGCTTGCCGGTGAGCTGCATGGAGACTGTCTCGATGCGCTCGTCCATGGCGCCCGCCGCGGTCGACAGCTGATCGACAAGATAACTGTTGGCCGTTTCGACGTGCTTGGCGAACTTGCGGTTGGCGTCTTCCAGCTTCACTGCAGTGTTGACTGAAACCTGCTCCAGTTCCTTTGCAGCCTGGTCGATGCGGTCGACCAAGAGGCCGGAGTCCTGTTCCAGCCTTCCGGTGATCTGCAGTGTGGTGTGACCCAGGCCCTGCGAGAAAGCATCCGATGCCTTGCCGAGGTCGGTCAGGATCTGACTCGATGCGGTATCGAGGATCTCAGCGAACTTCTGGCCGCTGCCTTCCAGCTTGCCGGAAATATCAACCGTAACACGCTCGAGAAGATGTGTTGCCACATCGAAGCGCTGATTGAGGTCACGCGACGTTTGGTCAATGCGGGACAGCATTGAGTTGCCGGCACTGTCGAGCTGGGTTGTCACCTCGGAAGAGGCGCGCTCCAGTCGCTGCGCCATGAGGGTGTTGACCTCGCTCACCTGACGCGTCACGCGCACCGCCGTTTCGGCGAAGCTGTTCGTCATCTCGGAGGCTGTCTGGTCGATCTGCTCCGTCATCATCCGCGTATTGGCGGTGAAGAGGGCGGAGACTTCGGCCGAGGTGTTGGACAATTGGTCGGTCAATGTCTGGGTCTTGGTCGAGAACAGGCCGGAGAGGCTGTTCCAGGTCTGGTCCAGCGTCTGCGACAGGCGGTCTGCATTGGTGCTGAAGAGGCCGGACAGCTTCGCAGAGGTCTCTTCAAGCTGGCCCGTCAGCATGCCTGTGTTGGTAGTGAAAAGATGCGACAACCTGGAGGATGTCTGCTCGAGCTGGCCGTTCAGCGCATCCGTGCTCGTGGTGAAGAGCTCGGAGAGCTGCGATGAAGTGTTATCGAGGCGCTTCGTGAGCATTTCGGTGGAGTTTCCGAAGATCGCCGAAAGCTCCGTCGTTGCCTGGTCAAGCTGGCCGCCGAGGCGATCGGACGTCGAGTCGAGAAGCTGGCCCAGTTGCTTCGAAGACTGATCGAGCTGCAGCGTGAGCCGGTCGGTGGTCGCCGCCACCTTGGTGACCGCGCCTCCGGTCGTGGTGTTGATGTAGTCGGTGATGCGCTGGGCCGTCTGCTCAAGCTCGCCGCCCATGTGGGCCGAAACCTGATCAAGGCGGGTATAGAGCTTCACCGCCGTATCTTCGAGCTGGTTCGTCATCGAGGATGTCGTGCCGTCCAGCCGGCTGTAGAGCTGCATGCTGGTGTCCTCGAGGCGCTTCGTCACATCCGCAGCGGAGGTGTTGAGCAGGCCGAGGAGATCCTCGCGCGCCTTGCCGACATTGTGGATAAAGTTGTCGGACACGCCGATGAGCTTCTCGGTGACAGTGCCGCCCGAGTTCTCGATCCGCTCGGCGAGCGCGATGCCGGAGTCGGTCATCTCGCGATTGACGATTTCGGCGGTTTCCTTCAAATGCGCCACAATGGTGCCGCTGGTGGTGACGATCAGGTCATTGACCGACGAACTCACCGACTGGAGCTGGTTGGTGAGGCCAGCCGATGTCTGGGTGAGGCGGCCCGCCACAGTCGCCGTGACATCGTCGATCTTGCCGGTGACGGAAGACACGGTTGCATTCATGTGGCCATAAAGGCGTTCTGCCGCGCCGTCGATGCGGGATTCGAGTTCCTCGGCTGAGCCGCCCACCAGCTGCTGGAAGGTGGAGGTTGCTGTTTCAAGTTTGCTGAAGGCACCTTCGAAGGTGGCATCGAGCAGACCATTAAGCTGGTCCGATGTTGCTGCAAGGCGGGTGTTGAGAAGGTTCGAAGTGCTGTCGATCCTGCCGACGATTTCGCCTGCGGTACCGCTGATAAGGGACTGGAAGGTCTTGGTCGCGTTATCGAGCGAGCCTGCAACCGAGCTGACGGTGGTTTCCATGCGGCCGTAGAGGCGCTCGGCGGCGCTATCGATCCGGGATTCGAGATTGTCCGCCGAACCGCCCACCAGCTGCTGGAAGGTTGCAGTCGCCATTTCGAGCTTGCCGACTGCGCCCTCGACGCTGGCGTCCATGATGCCGGCGATCTCGCTCGATGTTCCTTCAAGCCGAGTATTGAGAAGGTTCGAGGTGCTGTCGATCCTGCCGACGATGTCGCCGGCTGTACCGCTGATCAGGGACTGGAAGGTCTTGGTCGCGTAGTCGAGCGAGCCGGCAACCGAGCTGACGGTCGTTTCCATGTGGCCATAGAGGCGCTCGGCGGCGCTGTCGATCTTGGTTTCGAGTTCGTCGGAGGCTCCGCCGATCATCTGCTGGAACAGGCGCGATGTTTCGTCAAGGCGGCCCGTGGCAGCAGAGATGGCCGCGCCGAGCTGGTCCTGAAGTGCGCTGGTCGAGGTGTCGAGGCGGCCTTCGACTGTCGATGTCGTCTGCTCCACCAATGAATGAAAGAGGTTCGAAGCTTCTTCCAGCCGGTTGGTAGCGGAGTTAACTGCCGCGGTCATGATAGTGTTGAGACTGTCGGTGGAGCCACCGATGCGGTCTTCCAGCTGGTCCGTGGTCTGGCTGATCAAGCCCTGGAACAGGCGCGAGGTTTCGTTGAGTTTGCCATGTGCCGAGCTTAAGGCTGTGTCCATCTGGCTGACGACGTCATGCGAGCGCTGGTCGAGGGCAGACAGCACTTCGGAGCTGGTGTCGGTGACGAGGTTGCGAAGCTCGGTCGAAGTTTGTTCGAAACGCGAGAGCGCGGTGGCGACTGCACCTTCAACATGAATGAGGAGGGCGTTCGACGTACCATCGAGGCGGCTGGTGAGCGTCTCGGTGACATCGCTGATCGCCATCTGCACACGCGCGGCACTGTCGGTGATACGGGACGCCGAGTCGAGATTCTGCGCATCGAGTGCGGCAAGAACCTGGGCTGCCGTATCGCCAACGCGGGTCGTTGCCGAATTCGTGCGGTCCTCGATCGAGAACAGGATGCGGTTCGCCGTATCCTCGACGCGCGAGGTGACAAGTGTTGCCTGTTCGTCGAGGCGGGTGAAAACGCCGCCAGCCGAATCGTCGAGGCGTGTGATGATTGCCTCTGCACGGTGGCCGATCTCGTTGAAGAGCTTGCCGGTGGTATCTTCCACGCGGCCCGAGAGGCCAGTACTCATGGAGCCAAGCTCGGAGAGGAGCGTGTTGGCGGTCTGGTCGATGCCGGCCAGGAACTGTGTGCCTGCCGCATTCAGGCGGCCTGCGACGTTGTCGGTTGCTTCCTCGATTGCCGTGGATACGCCGACGGCCGAAGTATCCAGATATGTGACGAGTTCGGCGCGGGATTGGGCGACACGGTCGAGGTATTCGGCAGCGACCGTCTGCAGGCCTTGCGTCACCATGCTGCGGCTGTGGTCGATCATCTGCGAAGTATCGAGACCAGCGCGTTCGAGGGCCGCGGTCACGTCATCCGTCGATGTCTTCAGGTGATAGGTTAAGTTGCTGCTGGTCGTGTGCACCACTTCCGCAAGATCTGCCACCTGCTGCTTGATCTGGTCAGCCGAGGTGACGCTGGCGCGCTCAATGGTGCGGGCGATGTCCTGGTTGATGTTGGCGAGCTGGTCGATCGAGTTGCGCACGGTTTGCGCGACGCCTGCTTCCATGTCCTGCACGGAACGGCCGAATTCGACCGAGTCGGCGTTGAGGACCGCCGAGGTTTGCGACAGCTGGTCGACCTGTGCGGCGAGCTGGCGCGAGAAGTCACGGAGCTGGGCCACCATCTGGCCCGAGACGGTTTCCATGTGCGATGTCTGCACACCAATTTCGTCGCCAGCCGAGGTCGCGCGGTCTGCGACCTCATCGATGGTGCGTGCAATGCCGCCTGCCAATTCACGCAGGCCCGTTTCAAGCCGGCCCAAAGTGTCGTGGGCTGTCGCGACGATGCCGTCGAGATTCTTGGTGTTGGCTTCAAGCCGGGTGATGAGCGGGTTGGCGTCATTGTTGATGACGAGCGTTGCCTGATGCAAGGCGGAGCGCTGGTTTTCGATGCCGGTGACGAGGCTGCGGATGCGCTCTTCGTTGCCGCCGAAAGCGCGCTCGATGGCAGCGATTTCCTTGTGGACAATTTCCTCCAGCACAGCGGCGCGCTGAACGGCATGCTCCACGCCGCCGACCAGTAGGTCAACTTCGGAGCGGACAGCCTGGGCGATGGTGGTGAGGCCCTCCGTAGCGATGTCCTGCGGGCGGATCAGCCGCATGGCGGACTGCATCAACACTTCCGACACCTGACGGAGCTGTGCGGCGCGCCAGAGGAAATAGGCTGTGGCCCAGACGATGGCGATGGGCAGCACGAGGAGCGCCACGGTGCGCATGGTCTCCGCCGTGTCGCGGGCGGCGCCAGCTTGGCCGAAAATGGCATTGGAATAGATAAAGAACCAGCCAGCGATCCACGCGAGCGAGATGACGAAGGCCACGTAGTAGGGCGCATAGGAGGGCTGGCGGCGGAGCCGTGCCAGCATCATTGAGGTGCCGGGATCGTTCTCATTGGCAGGGCGGCCCCGCACCGGGACCGGCTCGGCCGTCAGGCGCGGTGCATCGCGGCGCGTGGTATCGGTGTCAGCTGGGCGCCTGTCCGGTCGACGCGTCTCGGTCGTGTTTGCCATGTGTTTATTCCCGCACTCTCGACTTACATTTTGACGGCACACCGTGCCGCTGCCTGCCCGCTTCCGATTGGTATCCTGCCCGGCTGAAACAGCCTCAGGCGCAGATAGGCCTCCCCCGGACGTTTGCCCGCAATCTTCACCATAACCGATCCGGCACCGGCATTGAACCCACGCCGCAACGTCATCCGCCGTTAAATTAAGTTTTGGTTAAAATTATGGATCAATTTGAATAGACTCACGAAATGTCCATTTCACCACGTTGCTTTACTGGCCGCACAGGGATGCCAGCCTATCCTATGACCTCGGAATGAGGCGGGAGTGCAGTAAGTGGCATTGAGTAACAAGCAGGCGGTGATGGTGCCCGGAACCCCGTTCGAAGTCTTCGACCGGGCTCATCTTTCGCGCTACACAATGGATTCCGCCGATCTTGAGCGCGAAATCCTTGGACTTTTCCTGCTGCAGCTCCCTTTGACCATCGAATCGATCGAAAGAGCGGAAACGGCAGCTGACTGGAAACTTGCCACCCATACACTGAAAGGGGCGGCAGCCTCGATCGGGGCAAAGCGCCTGCAAGCCATTTCAACTGAACTCGAAGGGCTGACGGTAGAGGATGATAGCAATGTCAGGTTGTTGCGAATCCAGGCATTAAAGGCTGCGGTTGCCGAATTCACCGAGACCGTTCGCCCCATCTGCGCCTGAGGGCATGACCGGTCTGGCAGTTGTGTTTCGCCGCATGATCCCCTAGAAGGCCGTTCGGAAAAACGAACGGCCCCGAGCGAGACGGCACAATGGCAAAAATCACCTTCATCCAGCACAGCGGCACCGAACAGACGGTCGACGGCCTCCCCGGCATGTCGGTCATGGAAACGGCCGTCAAAAACATGGTTCCCGGCATCGATGCCGATTGCGGTGGCGCCTGCGCCTGTGCCACATGCCACGTTTATATTGAGCCAGAATGGCAAGAGAAGGTTGGCGCGCGCAACCCGATGGAAGAAGATATGCTGGATTTCGCCTTTGACGTCCGTGACAACAGCAGGCTTTCCTGCCAGATCAAAATCTCGGATGCGCTCAACGGCCTGCGCGTCAAGGTTCCTGAAAAACAGTTCTGATCCTATCCCTGAAGCCGGAGTTCATCATGTCCGACGTGATCACGACCGATGCGGTCATCATTGGGGCCGGCCCCTGCGGGCTGTTCGCCGTGTTCGAACTGGGGCTCCTCGATATCAGGTGCCACGTCGTCGACATTCTCGACCGGCCCGGCGGGCAATGCGCGGAACTCTATCCTGAAAAACCGATCTACGACATTCCGGCCCTGCCGGTAGTGACGGGTGCGGAACTGACCTTGCGGCTGATGGAGCAGATCAAGCCGTTCAGCCCGGCGTTCCACTTCAACCACATGGTCACCGAGAGCAGGAAACTCGAAAGCGGTGACTTTGAACTCACCACTGATGGCGGCACAGTCTTTCACTCGAAGGTCGTGGTGATTGCCGCAGGTGGCGGCTCGTTCCAGCCGAAGAAGCCGCCGATTCCCGGCATCGATGCCTATGAGAACACATCCGTGTTCTATTCCGTCAAGAAGATGGAAGCACTGCGCGGCAAAGATGTGTTGATCGTCGGCGGTGGCGATTCCGCGCTCGACTGGACGCTGAACCTGCACCAGGTCGCAAGCCGCGTCACGCTCGTCCATCGCCGGCCGGAATTCC